>NZ_LZJM01000184.1:0-32716 GCF_001667665.1 Mycobacterium sp. E342 | reverse complement strand
GAAGTCGACGGGCGCCGGGCGCGGGTGGGCTACGCGATCGATTGGCGGCTCGCGGCTTTCACCCGCGTACGCCGCGCCCGGCGCCCGTCGACGTGAGGACCGGGCCGCGGGACGAACCGACTTCCCGCGGTGGCCCGATCGGGTTCGCGCACAACGGATCTCATGTCGACACCGGCCCGCGCATCCGTCCGATCACCGCGCCGCGTGATCGGCTCGCATCGCCGGCGCAACACCAGCGGAACGGCGCGGCGCGAGGCCGGCGTCACCGCCGCGATCCCGACGACGACCCCACCGGTTACGGCCGACACTCGTCCGGCAGCTAACCGGGGGCGTCACGCCGGTTCCGTCAGCGCCAGAAACGCGCCCAGGTCGGTCAGGCCCGCGGGGGTGGTGGGCAGGTATTCGGTCAGCGACCCCGAGCGGACGATGACCGCCGCGTATTGGGCCCGGCTGATGGCCACGTTGAGGCGATTCCTGTTGAGCAGGAACGAAATACCGCGCGGTACCAGGTCCGCGGAAGACGCCGTCATCGACATGAACACGACCGGCGCCTGCCCGCCCTGGAACTTGTCGACCGTCCCCACCCGGATGCCGCCGAGCCCGGCCGCGGCCAGCCGTCGGCGCAGCAGTGCCACCTGGGCGTTGTAGGGCGCCAGCACCAGCACATCGGCGGCGGTCAGCGCCCGGGCGCCGTGCTCGTCGGTCCACGACGCGCCGAGCATTCGATCGATCTCGGCGGCGATCGCGTCGGCCTCCTGAGGGCTCTCCGTCGAGTTGCCGTGGTGTGCGACGCTGAGCGTCTGAACGCCGGGTGGGTACCCGGCAAGCCGTCGGGCGGCGGTGCACTCGTGGGAATGCAGCCTGCCCTCGTAGGACAGCGCCGACACCGCGGCGCAGACCGCGGGATGCATGCGGTACGAGCGGTCCAGGAAGTAGCCGCGTTCGTCGGGCAGGGTGCGCTGACCGTCCACCAGCCAGTCGAGCGCCGAGGTATCAACCGGGTCGGGATGGGTTCCCTGGCTGACCTGCGGCAGCTGCTGAGGGTCGCCGAGTAGCACCAGGTTGGCGGCCGCAGGCGCGACCGCGACGGTGTTTGCCAGGCAGAACTGGCCCGCCTCGTCGATCACCAGGAGGTCGAGGCTGCCTGGCGCTATCCGGTTGGCGTTGGCGAAATCCCATGCCGTGCCGCCGACCACGCAGCCCGCGGTATCGGCCCCCCAAGATTGAATGAACGCGGCGTACCCGCTGCCGTCGACCTCCCGCCAGCGCGGGGCGCTGTGGTCGTTGCGTTTCTTCGCGACCCGCGCCGGGTCCAGCCCGGCGTCGATGACGCAGTCCAGCAGGTTCTCCACCGTGGCGTGCGATTGCGCCACCACGCCGATGCGCCAGCCGTGATCGGTGGCCAGCCGATGGACGACGCGGGCGGCGGTGTGCGTCTTGCCGGTGCCCGGCGGCCCATGCACCGCCAGGTAGGAGGAGTCCAGGTCCAGCAAAGCGTCGGTGATGTCGCAGACCGTGTCGGCGCCGCGCGGCAGCGCGTTGCCGCTTCGGGTGCGGGGTGCGCGGCGCAGCAGGATGTCCACGGCCGCGCTCCGGGGTAACTGCGGCAGGCCGGCCGCGACGGCGGCGGCCGTGGCCTCGATCGACTCCCGCAGGGCGGTCGTCGGGATCGGCGGGCCGGGGGTGAGGGCGAACGGGAGCTGGTGGAATGGCTTGCCGTCGTTGCCCACTCGTTCAACGATGGTCACCTCGGTGGGCAGTGCCGGATCGTCGGCCTCGATCACGGTGGCGCGTCCGGCCGCTCGCCGGTCGGGATCGTCGGACAGGCCGGGCGGGGTCGGGGGGTCGTAGAGCGCGAAGACCTCGGTCATCAACTCGCCCCGCGCCAGCCCGCCCCGCAGTCGCACCCGTCGCTGCGGCTTGCGTGCGCGGGGCGGGATGTTCCAGTCCACGCTGACCGACGCCCGCTCGGCGATGAAGACGTCGGTGTCGTCCGCCCACTCCTCGACGGGGAAGTTGAGGCGGTCGAAGTGGGCCCACCAGAACGGTTTGTCCTCGCGCCGGTGGTAGCCGCGCGCCGCGGCCAGCAACGCCACCGCCGTCTGCTTCGGCGTGCGTTGACCGACGGCGGCGTCGCCGGTGAACCTCGACAGGGTCACCGCCAGCTGGTCACGGTCCTCGACTCGGTTGCCGTCCCGCACGGGCTGGGCGCCGACCGGCAGGACGCCGGATTCGTAGGCGCGCAACATCAACCAGTTCCGCAGTTCCTGGGTCGAGCGGCAGTCGTAGTGGTTGTACTCCTCGATCTCCTTGAGCACGGAGGCGGCTTCGTCGTTGCGGCCGTCGGCCCGCAGTTCGCAGTACCGGGCGTAGGAGGTGATCGAACCGGTGGCGGTGGTGACATCGCCGGCCCGCAGCTGCGCGCCCATGTAAAGCGATTCGAGCGCCTTCAGGCTGAACGACTCCGCACCCACACGAACACTCTTGCGCACCAAGGGGTAAAGGTCGACGAGCGTCCCGCTGCGCAGCAGTTCGTCGACCTGATCCTCGCCGACTCCGTAGCGCCCGGCGAGCCGCAGCAACGCGGTCTTCTCATACGGCGCGTAGTGGTAGACGTGCATGTTCGGCCTGCGCTTGCGGCGCTTGGCCACCATGGTCAGAAAATCGCTGAGGGCCTTGCGTTCGTCCACCCGGTTGTGCGCCCACAGCGGGCGAAACGTGCCGGCGGGCCCGGCTTCCAGGACCCCGAACAGGTATTCCAGACCCCACTCCTTGCCGTCCAGGGTCCACAGCGGGTCGCCCTCGAAGTCGAAGAACAGGTCCCCGGGGTCCGGTTCGGGCAGCAGCGTCAGGGGTTGGGGGTCGACGATCTCGAAGAGCGGCGTGCCCGTTTCTCGTTGGCGGACTTGAAGTCTGGCTTGGGCGGTCAGCTTGCGGACCGCGGCCGGCGCGAGGTCCGGCACGGGGCCGGCATGCCGGGCCAGCCCGGGTACCGTGGTGATTCCGGCGTCGATCAGCTTGTCGCGCTGGCCCACTCGCATGCCGGCGACCAACAGCAGATCGTCGGAGGCGCGCAGCTGCTCGGTGCACAACGCGCAACGGAAACAGGCGCCCACGCCCTCGTCGTCCCAGCGGACCGGGGCGCCACCGGCGCGGTGTCCATCGAGGAGCCGCTGCAGTCGCGCGCGCTGGGCGCGGTAGACCGGGATGAGGTCGCGGACGCGGTAGCGGGCGGCCGTCCCGTCGCCCAGGTGCAGCTCGGCCTCGGGCGCCACCGGGACCCCCGAGGCGGTCAGCGCATCGGCATAGGCGGCGAGTTGCAACAGGGCGGTGACGTTGGCCGAACGGGCCAGCTTGGTGTCGATGACCCGGTATTGCTCGCCGTCGCGCACCAGGAAATCGGCGAAGCCGACGAAGCGGCCGTCGTACACGGCTGCCTGATACACCACCGGGGCGCCGCCTGCGATGGCGCGCCGGGTCGCTTCGGTGGCCGCCGCAAAGCCGGCGAGCGTGTAGGCCGGGCGGCCGATGACCGCGACCCCGCTGCCGAACTCGCCGCGCAGCCGGTCCAGTTCGCGTCGCTCGTGATCGTTTCCGAGGGCCGCGGTCCGCGCGAGCAGGTCATCCTCGGCCGGGGCGGCGGGTCCCCAGCCCAGCTTCGCGTCGAAATCGCGCAGCAGCGCGTACTCGCAGCGGGCGGCGGCGGCCAGATCCGACGCGCTGTACACGATGCTGTCGCCGGTGACGAACACAGCAGCAACTGTAGGGGAGGGGACCGACGGAAAGGCGGTTCCGCCTAGCGGCCCGGGGCGTTACCGATCAGCTCCACACCGTTGCCGTTCCAGTGGAACCGCACATCGGTGTTCAACCCGTTGATGCCGCTGGGGTAGGTCAGCGCCACCGTGTCACCGGTGGTCTGCGCAGCGTCGACGCCGTTGAACCCGTAGGTGTCGGGGACCCCTTGCGGGATGAACTGCCCGAGGTGGAACAGCACCGCCCGGGTGGTGGGGTTGGCGGCGTTGGTGTTGGCCTTGATGATCACCGCCGACAACTGGGCGCACTGGTTGTAGTTGCCGGCCAGCGGCTCCGGGTTCCAGCCTTGCTGGCTGCGCGGGTCGCGCGGCAGTTCGGAGACGACCTTCGCGATGGTGGGCGAGGCGAGGTTGACCGCGCACGGGTCGGCCGGCACGGCATTGCTGCCGGGCGGCGCGGCGGCGCCCGAGGGCTGAGCCGGGGCGGTGATGGACGGGGTCTCGGTGGTCGTCGTGGCCTGCGGCGTCTTCGCGACCGTGGAGTCCCCCGAACCACAGCCGGTCAACGTCATGGCGATCAACGCAACGGCGGCCGAGCCGGTCAGTGGCCCGGTACGGCGGAGTAGCGACCACACATCGGGCACCGTACCTTCATCGCGCGCGCAGGTGTGACAGGCATGGCCGGGCACGGCTGTGCTCATGATCACGGACCCGCAGCGCCCGCGCCCCCGCAAGCGGGCGGTTCCCCCACCGCCGAGCTCGCGATCACCACTAGACTCCATGGGCGATGACCACTCCGGACAGCTCGCCCGAGGCTGCCTCTCCCACGTTTGCCGACCTGCAGATCCACCCGTCGGTCCTGCGGGCGATCGCAGATGTGGGCTACGAGTCGCCCACGGGCATCCAGGCCGCGACCATCCCGGCGCTGATGGCGGGCTCGGACGTCGTCGGGCTGGCGCAGACCGGCACCGGCAAGACGGCGGCGTTCGCGATCCCAATCCTGTCCAAGATCGACGTCACCAGCACTGCGACCCAGGCGCTGGTGCTGGCGCCCACCCGGGAGCTGGCCCTGCAGGTGGCCGAGGCGTTCAGCCGCTACGGGGCCCATCTGCCGAAGATCAACGTGCTGCCGATCTACGGCGGCTCGTCGTACAGCGTGCAACTGGCCGGCCTGCGACGCGGCGCGCAGGTGGTCGTGGGCACCCCCGGCCGGGTCATCGACCATCTCGAACGCGGGACGCTGGACCTGTCGCGGGTGGACTACCTGGTGCTCGACGAGGCCGACGAGATGCTCACCATGGGCTTCGCCGAGGACGTCGAACGCATCCTGGCCGACACCCCCGAGTACAAGCAGGTCGCCCTGTTCTCGGCGACGATGCCGGCAGCGATCCGCAAGCTCACCACCAAGTACCTGCACGATCCGCTCGAGGTCGCCACCAAGGCCAAAACCGCTACCGCGGAGAACATTTCACAGCGCTACATCCAGGTCGCCGGTCCGCGCAAGATGGACGCGCTGACCCGAGTGCTGGAAGTCGAGCCGTTCGAGGCGATGATCGTCTTTGTGCGCACCAAGCAGGCCACCGAGGAAGTCGCGGAAAAGCTCAGGGCCCGAGGCTTTTCCGCGGCCGCCATCAACGGCGACATCCCTCAGGGCCAGCGGGAGCGGACCGTCGCCGCACTGAAGGACGGCGGCATCGACATCCTGGTCGCCACCGACGTGGCCGCGCGCGGGCTGGACGTGGAGCGGATCTCGCACGTCCTCAACTACGACATCCCGCACGACACCGAGTCCTACGTGCACCGCATCGGACGTACCGGCCGGGCCGGGCGCTCGGGGACCGCGCTGCTGTTCGTCTCCCCGCGGGAGCGCCACCTGCTCAAGGCGATCGAAAAGGCGACGCGGCAATCGCTCACCGAGGCCGAGTTGCCCACCGTCGAGGACGTCAACGCCCAGCGGGTGGCGAAGTTCGCCGATTCCATCACCACCGCGCTGGGACGTCCGGGGATCGACCTGTTCCGCAAGCTGGTCGAGGACTACGAACGTGAGCACGACGTCCCGTTGGCCGACATCGCCGCGGCCCTGGCGCTGCAGTCCCGCGACGGCGAAGAGTTCCTCATGTCGCCCGAGCCGCCGCGCGAGCGGCGCGAGCGGCACACCGAACATCGCGAGCGTCCCGAAAAGCCAAGGCAGACCAAACCGTTCACCACCTACCGCATCGCGGTGGGCAAGCGGCACAAGATCGGCCCAGGCTCGATTGTCGGCGCCATCGCCAACGAGGGCGGCCTGCATCGCAGCGATTTCGGCCACATCGCGATCGGCCCGGACTTCTCGCTGGTGGAGTTGCCGGCCAAGCTGCCCAAGTCGACGCTGAAAAAACTCGAGCACACCCGCATTTCGGGCGTGCTGATCAACCTTCAGCCGGACCGGTCGGCGACCAAACCCCGCAGCCGGGACGGCGGAAAGCCGCGCAGGAAACACACCGGATGACCCTGTCCGAAGAACAAGACGCCCAGGGCGGACTCGAGCAGACCGCCCACGTCGACCGGGTCGCCTCGCTCACCGGAATCCGCGCCGTCGCCGCCCTCCTCGTCGTCGGCACGCACGCGGCCTACACCACCGGCAAGTACACCCACGGTTATTGGGGCCTGGTCGGCTCCCGGCTGGAGATCGGCGTGCCGATCTTCTTCGTGCTGTCCGGCTTCCTGCTGTTTCGGCCGTGGCTGAAATCGGCCGCCACCGGCGCGCCGCCACCGTCGCTGAGTCGCTATGCGCGGAACCGGGTTCGGCGCATCATGCCGGCCTACGTCATCACCGTGCTGTTCGCCTACGTGCTGTACCACTTCCGCGAGGCGGGACCCAACCCCGGGCACACGTGGCTCGGCCTGGTGCGCAACCTGACGCTGACGCAGATCTACTGCAACGGCTACCTGGGAAAGTACCTGCATCAGGGCCTGACCCAGATGTGGAGCCTCGCGGTGGAAGCGTCCTTTTACGTGCTGCTCCCGTTGCTGGCCTACCTGCTGCTGGTGTTCGTCTGCCGGCGGCGCTGGCAGCCGAAACTCCTGCTGGGTGCGCTGGCCGGCTTGACCCTGGTCAGCCCGGCCTGGCTGATCCTGGTGCACACCGATCACTGGTTCCCCGACGGCGCGCGGCTGTGGCTGCCCACCTACCTGGCCTGGTTCCTCGCCGGGATGCTGCTTGCCGTGCTGCAGGCGATGGGCGTGCGCGGCTACGCGTTCGTGGCCATACCGCTGGCCGTCGTCTGCTACTTCATCGTCTCGACGCCCATCGCCGGCGCGCCCACCACGTCGCCGGCGACGCTGAGCGAGGCCCTTTTCAAAACCTGCTTCTACGCCGTGATCGCCGCGCTCGCGGTCGCGCCGCTGGCCCTGGGAGACCAGGGCTGGTATTGGCGGCTGCTGGCGACCCGGCCGATGGTGTGGCTGGGGGAGATCTCCTACGAAATCTTCCTCATCCACTTGATCACCATGGAATTCGCGATGGTCTACATCGTTCGTGCCCACGTCTACACCGGCTCGATGCTGTACCTGTTTCTCGCGACGATGGTGCTGACGATTCCGTTGGCCTGGCTGCTGCATCGGTTTACCCGCGTCCGGGCCTGAGCCGCCTAGCCGCGGGCCGAAACGGGCGTCACGATTGGGACGACGAACTCCTCGATCATCGCCCGCTCGTCGGCGTCGTCTCGGCCCGGGAACAGCAGCAGCGAGGTGATGACCCGGACCACCCAGCGTGCCCGGCGCTCCACGACGGCCGGGTCTTCGGGCCCGAGCGAGCCGACGAACGCTGCGGCCAGGGCGGTGATCACCTCGGATTGCCCGGCCACCTCGGCGCCGATCGGCGGCCGGGTGATGGCGAACCACGACGCCAGCGCACGGCTGCCGCGAACCATCCGCAGCGTGGCGGTGATGCTCGCGACCAACCGTTCCTCGGGATCGTCGATGCCGCCGATCTCCTCCTTGATCGCGCGGCTGAGCCTGCGGGTTTCGCGGTGCACGTAGGCGGTGCGCAACGCCTCGCGGTTCTCGAAGTACCGGTACAGCGTCGCGCGCGAACAGCCCGCGGCCCTGGCGATCTCGTTCATGCCGATCGAAGCGTGGTCACGCTCGGTGTAGAGCTGCTCGGCGGCGTCGAGGATGCGGTCCGCGGCCGCCTCGGTGCGGTGCGCGCCCAGCCAGTCGGTCGGCATCAGGACTTCACCCGGATCGGTACCGACAGCGGTCGGCGCACGTAGCTGCCGCCCGACCAGACGATCGCGGACTCGTCGACCTCGAAATCGGGGCAGCGGGACAGCAATTCGGCCAGGGCGACACGGGATTGCATGCGAGCCGCCGCCGCGCCGAGGCAATGGTGGGCGCCATGGCTGAAGGTCAGGATGTTGCGAGGGCAGCGGGCGACGTCGAGTTCGCCGGCGTCCGGCCCGTATTGGCGCTCGTCTCGGTTGGCCGATCCGTACAGCAGCAACGCTTTTCGGCCAGCGGGGATGGTGGTGTCACCGATCGTCACGTCGCGCGTGGTGGTGCGCGCCAGTCCCTGCACCGGCGAGGTCAGCCTGAGCAGCTCCTCGACGGCATCGGGGATCAACCCCGGATCGTCGATTAGAAGCCGCCGCTGGTCGGGACGCTGATGCAGCAAAGGCATTGATCCACCGAGCATTCCGGTGGTGGTGTCGTTGCCACCGGTGACCATGGTGAACGTGAACGCCAGCACCGAGAGCGTGCCGGCGACATCGCCGTCGGCGCCGACGCCGGCGGCCACCAAATGGGAGATGGTGTCGTCCTCGGGCTCCGTTCGGCGGCGCTCGATCAAGCCGGTGAAGTAGGCCATCATCGACCCCACCGCATCGCCAACGGTTTCCAGCGCGCCCGCCACTCCGCCTTCGGCGGTGTTGGCGGCGACGATCACATCCGTCCACCGGTCGAATTGCGCTCGGTCCGCTTCGGGGACGCCGAGGTAGTGCGCGACCACCATCGACGGCAGCGGTTTGAACAGCTCGGTGACGATGTCGCCACCGCCGGCGGCGCGCAGCCTCTCGATGCGCTCGACGACGAATTCGCGCACCTTGGGCTCCACCGCCTCCACCTGTCGCGGCGTGAAGCCGCGCGACACGAGTTTCCGAAACTCGGTGTGCACCGGCGGATCCTGCATCACCATCGGTGGATTGTCCTGCAGTCCAATCATTTCCAGATCACCGTAGTTGACGGTCAGTCCCTGCGCGGAGGAGAACGTCTCGTGGTCGCGCGCGGCGGCCCACACGTCGGCGTGCCGGGACAGCACGTAGTAGTCGTGTTCGGGCCGTCTGGTCGGGACGACGTGGTGCACCGGATCGTGGTCGCGAAGCGCGCGGTACATCGGCCAGGGATCCGGCCAGGTGTCGGCGGTCGCCAGCGCGAACGTGACCGGCGCATTGTGAGACATAACCGCAGCCATGTCTCATTGGTACGACAGTTCGATACGAATGTCAACGCGGGTGCGCGCGGGTGATCTAGATGCCCGCGCCCGGGTTCAGGATGCCCTGTGGGTCCAGGGCCTGCTTGATGCGCCGGTTGAGATCCATCACGTCGGGGCCGAGGTATCCGGCCAGCCACGGGCGCTTCAACCGGCCCACGCCGTGCTCGCCGGTGATCGTGCCGCCGAGCCCGACGGCCAGGTCCATGATCTCGCCGAAGGCGAGGTGGGCCCGCTCGGTCATCGCGGCATCCGCGGGGTCGTAGACGATCAACGGGTGGGTGTTGCCGTCGCCGGCGTGGGCGATCACCGAGATCGTCAGGTCACGCTCGGCGGCGATGCGCGCGATGCCGGTGACCAATCGGCCCAGGGCCGGGAGGGGGACTCCGACGTCTTCGAGCAAGAGCGATCCCTTCGCCTCGACCGCGGGGATGCAGAACCGGCGGGCGGCTACGAAGGCCTCGCCCTCGTCGGGATCATCCGTCGAAAACACTTCCGCCGCACCGTTTTCGGCGAACACGGCCGCCATGATCTCGGCGTCCTCGGAGCCCGCGCGTCCCCTTTCGTCGGAGCCGGCCACCAGCATGGCGGCCGCCCCTCGGTCCAGGTCCATGCGCAGGGTGTCCTCGACGGCGTTGATGGCCACCGAATCCATGAACTCCAGCATCGACGGGCGCAGCCGGGCGGTGACCCCGAGCACCGCGTCGACGGCCGCCTCCACCGACGCAAACGAGGCCACCACGATGCTGGACGCGTTCTGCTTGGGCACCAGGCGCAGCGTGACCTCCGTGACGACCCCCAGCGTGCCCTCGCTGCCGACGAAAAGCTTGGTCAGCGACAGCCCGGCCACATCCTTCAAACGCGGACCACCGAGCCGGACCGCGGTACCGTCGGCCAACACCACCTGCATGCCCAGCACGTAGTCGGTGGTCACGCCATATTTCACGCAACACAGGCCGCCGGCGTTGGTGGCGATGTTGCCGCCGATGCTGCAGATCTCGAACGACGACGGGTCCGGGGGATACCACAGCCCGTACTCGGCGACGGCCTTCTTGACCTCGGCGTTGAACAGGCCGGGCTGACACACCGCGGTGCGCGTCACCGGGTCGACGGCGATGTCGCGCATCCTCTCCGTCGACAGGACGATGCCGTTGTCCAGCGCCGTCGCTCCGCCGGACAGCCCGCTACCGGCTCCGCGGGTCACCACCGGCACTCCGTGGGCGGTGGCCCAGCGCAGCACGGTCTGGACGTCTTCGGTGCACCGCGGCCGCACCACGGCCAACGGTTTGCCGGCCGACGGGTCGAAGGCGCGGTCCTGGCGGTAGCCCTCGGTGACGGCCGGGTCGGTGACGACCATCCCGTCGGGCAGGCCGGCGATCAGCTCGACCAGGACATCACTGCTCACAGCCTTCGATCCTAGGGCCCGCAATCCCCGGCGAACTCCGGCGCGCGGTCCACCTCCCGCAGCGACGGCAGCCGCAACGCGACCAGCCCGATCAACAGGATCGGCACCGCCAACGCCAGGAAGGTGGCCTTGAGCCCGGCGGCGTCGGCCAGGGGTCCGGCCACCAGCAAGCCCAACGGGCCCGCGGCGTACATCAACCCCGTCATCACCCCGACCACCCGGCCGCGCAGATGGTGCGGCGCCCTGGTCTGCATGACGTAGTTATAGATCGGCTGGATCGGCCCGTAGACCAGCCCCGTCACCCCGCACAGCACGAGGATCACCGGCAGCGGCGGCAGGAAGGCGATGCCGGCCGTCGCGGCGCCGAAGGTGAGGGTCGCCGTCAGCACGGCCGTCCGCCGGCGGGTGTGTTTCGACAGCACCGCATAGCCCAGCGCGCCCGCGACGCCGCCCACCCCGAGTGCCATCAGCGCCCAACCCAGCTGGGCGGGCTGGTGCCGGTCGGTGAAGTACTTGGGGAACAGCACGCTTTCCATCGGCAGGTAGAGGGCGGTCACGGCCAGGTCGATCAGGCCGAGCGTCCGCAGCACCCGCAGATTCCAGACGAACCGCAGCCCTTCGCCTATGCCGGACATCAACCCGTCGGGTCGGGTCGCGTGGTGCGGCTTGCCGGCGCCCTCGAGGCGCAGCGCGCCGATCGCCAGGAAGGACAACCCGAAGCAGCCGGCCGTGACCCACATCGTGTTGACCCCGCCGACCGTGGCGATCATCAAACCGCCGATGCCGGGCCCCACGATGTAGGCCAGGTTGAGAATGGCCTCGTAGACGCTGTTGGTGCGGTCCAGCGACCAGCCCGCGCGGGCAGCCGCCTCCGGCAGCATCGACTGGCGCGCCGTCGCCCCGGCCGGGTCGAAGGCGGCCGCGCAGAAGGCCAACACGGCAAGCTCGGCGACGTCGATCGCGCCTGCTCCGAGCGCCCATGCGGTCAGGGGGATGACGCTCACCGCCGCGCCGGACAGCGCATCGGAGACGAGCGATATCCGTCGGCGCCCGAAGAAATCCACCGCAGTCCCGGCCACCAGGGTGGACAACACGAGTGGCAGCGTCATCGCGGCCGCCACGATCGACGCGTCCTTGGCGCTGTCGCGGTGCTGCAACGCCAGCCACGGGAACGCGACTATCGAGATGCCGGTGCCGGCCGTCGCCAGCAGTGTGGCGAACAGGATCAAAAACGCCGGGCCGCGGCTCGTATGGCTCATGGGTATTCGGTGAGAACTTAACGGCTGATCCGCGTTGGTACCACCGATTATTCGGGGTCGTTCGGCCATCGCCTACCGGTTGACTGCAGGATGTTCATGTGCTCGTCCACCCTCGTACCGGCCAGCCGTTCGATTCTCCCGTGGTCCCCGGCACCGGGTGGCCGGGCGACCCGGCGACCCCGGAGACGGAGGTGGCCGCCGACGCCGCACAGGTCGCCGCGCTGGCGCCCCGCGCCGCGTCGATCCCCGAACTCGACGCCCTGGTCAGTGTCTGCCGGGCCTGCCCGCGGCTGGTCGAGTGGCGCGAGGACGTGGCAGTCCTGAAACGACGGGCCTTCGCCGACCAGCCGTACTGGGGCCGCCCCGTGCCGGGCTGGGGGTCGGAACGGCCCTGGCTGCTGATCGTCGGGTTGGCGCCGGCCGCGCACGGCGCCAACCGGACGGGCCGCATGTTCACCGGTGACCGGTCCGGCGATCAGCTCTATGCCGCGCTGCATCGGGCCGGGCTGGTGAACCAGCCGACCAGCGTGGACGCGGCGGACGGGTTGCGGGCCAACGGGGTTCGCATCACCGCACCGGTGCGGTGTGCGCCCCCGGCCAACGCGCCGACACCGGCGGAGCGCGACACCTGCTGGCCCTGGCTGGAGGCCGAATGGCGGCTGGTCGCCGGGCATGTGCGCACGATCGTGGCTTTGGGCGGGTTCGCCTGGCAAATCGCGTTGCGGCTGCCGGGCGCGTCCGCGATGCGCAAGCCGCGGTTCGGGCACGGGGTCGTGGCGCAATTCGCGCCTGGCGTGCGATTACTCGGCTGCTACCACCCCAGCCAGCAAAACATGTTTACCGGTAGGTTGACACCAGCAATGCTCGACGATGTTTTTCGCGACGCGAAAAGGCTGGCAGGGATTAAGTGACCGACGTTCTGATTTCTGGCGCCAGCGTGGCCGGTGCAACGACGGCTTATTGGCTTGGCCGGCACGGCTATTCGGTCACCGTGGTGGAGCGCCACCCCGGGCCGCGGCCGGGCGGTCAGGCGATCGACGTGCGCGGGCCGGCGCTGGGCGTGCTGGAGCGCATGGGCCTGCTTGCCGCCGCCCAGAAGCGGAAGACGCAAATCCGCGGCGCCTCTGTCGTCGACCGCGACGGCAACGAACTGTCCCGCGACACCGAGTCGACGCCCACGGGCGGGCCCATCGACAGCCCCGACATCGAGCTGCTGCGCGACGACCTGGTCGAATTGCTGTACGGCGCAAGCCAATGGACGGCGGAATACATCTTCGACGACACCATCACCGGGTTGGACGACGACGGCACGGCCGTCCACGTGACCTTCGAACGTGCTGCCGCGCGCAGCTTCGACTTGGTCATCGGCGCGGACGGATTGCACTCCAACGTGCGCCGGTTGGTGTTCGGCCCCGAGGAGCAATTCATCGAGCGGCTGGGCACGCATGCGGCGATCTTCACCGTGCCCAATTTCCTCGACCTGGACTACTGGCAGACCTGGCATTACGGGGACGCCAGCATGGCCGGGGTCTACAGCGCCCGCAACAACACCGAGGCCCGGGCCATGCTCGGTTTCATGGACACCGACCTACGGATCGACTACCGCGACACCCAGGCGCAGTTCGCCGAGCTGGAACGGCGGATGGCCGACGACGGGTGGGTGCGTCCGCAGCTGCTGGAATACATGCGCAGCGCACCGGATTTCTACTTCGACGAGATGTCGCAGATCAAGATGGACCGCTGGTCGAAGGGCCGGGTCGCGCTGGTCGGCGACGCCGCGTACTGCTGCTCGCCGCTGTCGGGCCAGGGGACCAGTGTGGCCCTGCTGGGCGCCTACATCCTGGCCGGCGAGCTCGCCGCGGCCTCGCACGACGGGACGGTCGACTACGAACTCGGCTTCGCCAACTACCACAAAGAGTTCAACGACTACGTCAAGCGCAACCAGTGGCTGGTCGTCGACAACATTCCGGGAGGGGCTCCGATACCGCAGGAGGTCTTCGACCGGATCGTCAGCTCGATCACGCTGAAGGACTACTGAAATCGAGGGAGCGCATCCGAGGGAGCGCTCCCGAGGGAACGTTCGCACGCCGAAAGGCGTTGACGCGAACGTGCGTCTTTCCGTCCTCGATCTCGTCCCGGTACGCACGGATCAGACGACCGCCGATGCGCTGGCGGCAACCGTGCAATTGGCGCAGGCCGCGGATCGGCTGGGTTTCACGCGGTACTGGGTCGCCGAGCATCACAACATGCCCTCCGTCGGGGCCACCAGCCCGCCGGTCCTGATCGCCTACCTGGCCGCACAAACGTCGCAGCTGCGTCTCGGGTCGGGCGGTGTGATGCTGCCCAACCACGCGCCGCTGGCGGTGGCCGAGCAGTTCGCGCTGCTGGAAGCCGCCGCCCCTGGCCGCATCGATCTGGGCATCGGGCGGGCGCCCGGGTCAGACCCGGTGACCGCCTACGCGCTGCGCGGCGGCCGCGGCGAAGAAGACATCGAGAACTTTCCGGAATACCTCGACGACGTGGCGGCGCTGATGAGCGCGCGCGGCGTGGTGGTGCCGCTGCGCTCGGGGGACTACCGGCTCAAGGCCACCCCGGCGGCCGCCGGTGAGCCCCGCCTGTGGCTGCTGGGCTCGTCGATGTACTCGGCGCACTTGGCCGCCGCCAAGGGGTTGCCCTACGTGTTCGCGCACCACTTTTCGGGACAGGGGACCGAGGAGGCGGTCGAGCTCTACCGCTCCCGGTTCAAGCCCAGCGCCGCGGCCGCCGAGCCGGTGACGTTCCTGACGGTGAACGCGGCGGTGGCCGAAACCCGCGACGAGGCAACGGCATTGATGCTGCCCAACCTGCAGATGATGGCGAAGCTGCGCACCGGACAGCCCCTGGGGCCGGTGCCGCTCGTCGAGGAGGCGCAGGGCGCCGAGCTGACGCCGCAGCAGCAGCACATCGTGGAGAGCGGGTTGCGACGAGCGGTCCTGGGCACGCCCGCCGAGGCAGCCGACCAGTTACGGGCACTCGCCCAACGGTTCGACGTCGACGAGGTGATGGTCAACCCGGTGGCCTCGGCCCGCCGCGGCACCGGCCCGGCCACCGCGCCGGCGCGGGTGGCGACCCTGGAGCTGCTCGCCAAGGAGTTGTTCTAGGCCGGTCAGTCCGTCACACCCGATCGCTGCGAATCGACAGGGCCCGCGATTGCACTCCGTCCGGTGATCCAGCGCCGCAGTTCGTCCGCCGGCAACGGCGGGCTGTGCACGAACCCCTGGGTGATGGTGCAGCCGTAACGCCGCAGCGCGCTCAGGGTGGCCTCGTCCTCCACCCCCTCGGCGACCAGGTCGGCGCCCAGGTTCTGGGCCAAGTCCACGGTCGACTGCACGATGGCCACCGACCGCGGATCCTGCGCCAGTCGCGCCACGAATCTCCTGTCCAGTTTCAGCTCGTCGACCGAGACATCCTGGAGACGGGCCAGCGACGACCACCCGGTGCCGTAGTCGTCCAGCGAGATGCGAACGCCGAGGAGCTGCAGGGCGGCGACGGTGTTGCGGGAGCGCTCCGAGTCGACCAGGGCGCTCTCGGTGATCTCGATGATCAGCGCGTCCGCGGGTAGTCCGTGGTTCCGCAGCAGCCGTTCGATGGTGACCGCGAGGTCCAGGTCGAGCAGGTTCGCCGTCGACAAGTTCACCGCGACCGTCAGCGCGATGCCCTGATCGCGCCAGAACCGGATCTGTTCGAGGGTGAGGTTGATGGTGCGATTGGCCAACGTGCGCATCAACCCGGCGCGTTCGGCGGCCGGGAGGAACTCCTCGGGCAACAGCAAGCCGCGCGCGGGATGCTGCCAGCGCAGCAGGGCCTCGACGCTGTGCACACTTCCGTCGCTGGCGTTGACCTTCGGCTGGTAGTGCACCGTGAGCTCGTCGCCATCGATCAGCGCGGCGCGTAGCTCCCGGATGAGGTTGGGATCGTGGTCGCGATCCACCTCGAAGCCCGACTCGTAGACCGCGATCTTGCTGAGGGCGGACTTGGCGTACGGGATTGCCGCCTCGGCGCGATTCAACAGCTCCTGCGGGTGATCGCAATGATCGGGGTACAGCGCGATGGCGACGCAGGCGTCGACCTGCACACTGATCGCGTCCAGTTCGAACGGGATGCTGATGGCCTCGAGTAACCGACCCGCCTGGGTCCGAGCGGCGGGGAGGTCCGATCCCTCGCCCAGCAGAATGGCGAATTCTTCGTCGCTCACGCGGGCGAGCAGGTCGTCGCGACGCACGTTGTGCGCGAGCCGGTTTGCGACCCGCCACAACAACTCATCGCCGAAGTGGCGACCGACCGAGTCGTTGATCTCCCGCAGCTTGTGCAGATTGAGCAAGAGCAGCGCGCGACGCGATGACGTTCGCACCGGCAAGTCGGAAGCCGACAGCGCGGTCAGCGCCGTTGCCAGCGACCGCCGATTGGGCAGTGTGGTCAATTTGTCGGTCATGGCCTGTTTGTGGCTTTCGGCCAGCAGGCTGACATCCCGGAACGTCACCGAGAATCGGGCGGCGACCGCCACCAGGCTCAGCGCGGCAAGCGTGGATGCGAGCCGTGAATCGTGCCCCAGAATGGCGACACCGAGTGCCACGACGGTGCACGTCACCGGAACGGCGTACGAGTCGAGCCCGCGCCGTGTCACCGGTGCCGCCGACGACCCCCGGGCCCAGCTGGCCATCGCCACCAGCAGCGACGAGGCGGGCCAGAGCGCGTCCAGCGTGGTGCCCACCCGGTATGAGCCCGCGGACGTCTGGAAGAGGTACGCCGTGTCCGCGACCGCGAAACCGACCAGCCCGGCGACAAGTAAGCCCCAGCGAAACTCGCTGCGCCAGCCGAGGATTGGCAGCATGCCGACGGCCAGGGCCAGCAGCACCAGGTCGCCCCACGGATAGATCAGGCCCACCAGCACGGTCGCGGGTGTCCGGTCCGCGGCCACATGCATGGGTCCGGCCCGCAGCGCCGCGGCAAGCGCGGCGACGGCCAACGCGCACACCAGGGAATCGAGGCGTACCGGCATCGGTACCCGCTTGAGGCGCGATCGCATCAGCAGCACTATCCCCGCATAGACGAACGGGTAGAACGCCAGGTATTCGGGATCGGCAACCGACGGCGAGTGCGCGATCGGCACCCACAACGCGTACACGACATCGCCGAGCGCCGAGAGCGCCATGCCCGCCGCGATCAGCGACCAAGCAAGCCGATCAGCTTTGAGGCGGTATGCGCGAGCGGCGATCAGCCCGGCCGCAAGCAGGTTCAACGCTGAATACAGGGATTTGGCGAAGAAGACGCCGTGGCTGGCATTCGGCGAGACGATGCTGGTCGCCGTGAAGGAGACCACGCCGATGATCAAGACCGCCAAGGCAATCCGGATCGGCATCGGGGGCCACCGAACGCCGTCGACCCCGTCCTGCGCGGGTCGCGACACGCCCACATCGCCGGCCCGCCTGCGCGTCGGCTTGGCGCTGGTCACTACGACCGGCGCCGCTTGGGCCGGCTCCGCCGGCGGGATGCCCGGCTCGGCGGGCGCGATTGCCGGGAAGGAATAGGACAGGGGCAAATCGGGCACGAAGCTCCGAACGCATTGGCCGCCTTCGTGTTTGGCGGTGTACATGGCCAAGTCGGCGTGCCGGAGGAGTTGCTCGACGGTGGAGTCCGACGCGGCGGTGGCGACCGTGAAGCCGACACTCGGCCGGACCGCTATGGGAACGCCGTCGACCACGATCGGGGCGTTGAACGCCTCCAGGACTCGTTGCGCCGCCGCATGCGACTCTTCGATGGGGCCCTCGAGGAGGACGGCGAATTCGTCACCACCGAGGCGAGCGGTGACGCACTTGTCGCCCAGGGCGGCGGTGAGTCGCCCGGCGACCCGGACCAGCAGTTCGTCACCGGCGGGGTGGCCCAGGGCGTCGTTGACCGATTTGAAGTCGTCGAGGTCGAGGCATAACACGGCGATGGGCGCGATGTCGCAGCTTTGCCGGGCGACGGCCTGCTCGAGCCGATCGAGGAAGTAGGCCCGATTGGCCAGTCCCGTCAGGCTGTCACGGAACGCTTCCCGCGCCACCTCGGACAATAACCTCTGGTTCTCCATCAGCATGACGAACTGCCGGACGAGCACCGCGGCCACCAGGATCCCCAGCGCGATCAGCAGAGGCCCGCGCGCCATCAACCTGATCGCGCGGGTCAGCCCGACCGCGGCGGCCACCAGCAGCGGCAAGTAGGGCAACCACAGCCGGGTGCGCGACCGTATCTCGTCGTCACGCGACCCCGGCACCGGCACCTCGTGGACGCTGGACAGCGCGGCGAGCGCGATCATGCCCAGCCCGGCAACTCTGCCCAGATCCACGAGATCGCTCACCTGATAGCTGCCGATCCCGCTCTTGAACACCATCGCGATGTCGGCGATGCTGATCGCCGTCACGCCCCCGGCCAGCAGGTTGCGGCTCGGCGGGTCGCCGCGACGGACCCGGGACAGCATCAGGATCGAGGTCGTCAGCAGGAGGACGTCGTTGAAGACTTCGGCGATCGTCGTCGCCCGCGAACCGCTGTCCTCGCGCAGTTGTTTCTCGAGGACGAAGACCCACGACACCACGAACAGCGACGTCGCCACGATGAGGCCGTCCAGCACCAGTCGCCGCGGGCTGTGCCGGGAGAAGCGCGACAACAGCACCAACGACGTGAAGGCGCCGAACGGCCAGAGCAACAGCACGATCTCGGCGGCGGCTGGATGCGTGGCGTGGGCCAGCTCCGGACGCACGTCGTACACGGCCCAGACGACCTCGCCGGCCGCCCAGCCCAGCTGGGCCGTCACCATCGCCAGCCACCCGGCCCGGTGCCGACCGCTCACGGCACGGGCCGCGTAGCAGGCACAGCCCGCCCCGAACAGCAGGCATGCCGCCAGAGCGATTTCGTCGACCGGCCGCGTCGCGTAGACGCCCCTCCAGTTACCGATCGAGGATGCGACCACCAGCGCTGCCGCCGAACCGTAGGCACCGAGGACGAGCCAACCGAGGTGCGGGGGCAGCCGGAAGCGCCGCCAAGGATTTCCCGCCCAGGGCTTCATACCCACTCCAGCTCATCCCGCGCCGTGCGGTGAGCAGCCTGAGAGTTCACCGTGCGCTAGTGGAGAATAAACCTCCCCACCAGGTTCAAGGTCAACGCCGCGTGAGGACCACGACCGGAATCGGCCGCGACGTCTTCTTCTGGTACGCCGTGTAGCGGTCGCCGTTGTTCTTGTTGACGATCTGCCATAGCCGCGGGTAATCGGCGTCATCCGGTAGCACGGGGCGGGCGGTGACCGCAAAACGCCTTGGGCCGACATTGATTTCCACGTTCGGATTCTTCCGCAGGTTGTGGTACCAGCCGGGCGCGCGGGGATCGCCGCCCTTGGAAGCGACCACCAGGTAGTCATCGCCGTCGCGCGCATAGGTGAGCGCGGCGGTACGCGGTTGGCCCGTCTTGGCGCCGACGGTATGCAGCAGCAGGCTGGGGATCAGCAGGAAGCGATGACCGATCCAGCCATTCGTCTTGCGATACACAGTGTCGTGCAGGCGCAACATCGGCGGCAGTAGACGCTGCTCGACCCAGGGCGGAAATGCCATCAGCCCAGTATTACTGGCTGGCGTCGATGCGGGCCAGTGCCGAACGCAGGATCTGCGCGGTGGCGTCCCGGTCGGGATCGCGCCTCAGCAGCATCCCTTTGGCGACCGACAGCTTGTCGCCGTTGCGCCGGGGCAGCACGTGCAGGTGAATGTGGAACACCGTCTGGAAGGCGGCGCCGCCGTCGTTGATGGCGATGTTCGTCGCGTCGGCCAATTCGGTTGCGCGGGCGGCACGGGCGATCCGCTGGCCGATCGTGATCATCCCGGCCAGCGTCTCGGGCGGGGTGTCGGTGAGATCCACGGTGTGGCGTTTGGGGATGACGAGGGTGTGGCCTCGGGTGAACGGGCGGATGTCAAGGATGGCCAGATAGTCGTCGTCTTCACAGATCCGGATGGCCGGGGCCTCTCCGGCGACAATCGCACAGAACACGCAGGACATGTCGCCCACGGTACTGGCCGGGGGATACGCTGCCGCAGTGGACGCTCGCGACGCGGCCCGCGATGTGGCTTATGCCGGCGCGGCCACTCAGGCCCGCATGCTGGCCGATGGTGAGCTGACCGCGCCCGAGCTGCTCGAGATTTATCTGGAGCGGATCGCGCGGCTCGACAGCCAGTTGCGCTGCTACCGCGTGGTGTTGGCCGACAGCGCGCGCTATGAGGCGGCCGTCGCGCAGGACCGCCTGGACGCGGGTGAGCGGCTGCCGCTGCTCGGGGTGCCGATCGCGATCAAAGACGACGTCGACGTCGCCGGTGAGGTGACGACGTACGGCAGTGGCGGGCACCGGCCCGCGGCGAACTCCGATGCCGAGGTGGTCCGCCGGCTCCGCGCCGCCGGCGCCGTCATCCTCGGCAAAACCAACGTGCCCGAGCTGATGATGTTTCCCTACACCGAGTCGCTGGCCTTCGGGGCGACGCGCAACCCCTGGAACCTCACCCGCACGCCGGGCGGCAGCAGTGGCGGCAGCGCGGCGGCGGTGGCCGCCGGCCTGGCCCCGCTGGCGCTGGGATCCGACGGTGGTGGTTCGATTCGCATCCCGGCGATCTGGTGTGGCCTGTTCGGTCTCAAGCCCCAACGGGACCGGGTGTCGTTGGAGCCGCACGACGACGCCTGGCACGGGCTCAGCGTCAACGGCCCGCTGGCCCGGTCGGTGCTGGACGCCGCGCTGTTCCTCGATGCGACTTCTACCGTGCCGGGTCCTGAGGGCGAGTTCGCGGCCGCGGCGGCGCGTAACCCCGGTCGGCTGCGCATCGCTTTGAGCACGAAGGTTCCCACGCCGCTGCCCGTCAGGATCGGCAAGGAGCAGCTCACGGCGGTCGAACAGGCCGGCGCGTTGCTGCGCGATCTGGGTCATGACGTCATCCGCGCCGACCCCGACTATCCACCGTCGGCCATCATGACCAACTACCTTCCCCGCTACCTGCGGGGTATCAGCGACGACGCCGACGCACTGGCGCATCCCGAACGCCTGGAAGCGCGCACCCGCAACCTGGCGCGCGCCGGTTCGCTGTTTTCCGATCGCAGGATGGTCGCCCTGCGCGAGGCCGAGGCGGCGGCGAGCGCCCGGATCCAGTCGATCTTCGACGACGTCGACGTCGTCGTCACGCCGGGCAACGCCACGGGACCGTCCCGCATCGGGGCCTACCAACGCCGCGGCGCGGTGTGGACGCTGCTGGCGGTGGCGCAGCGCGTGCCCTACCAGCAGGTGTGGAACCTGACCGGGCAACCCGCCGCGGCCGTCCCGTGGGACTTCGACGGCGACGGCCTGCCGATCGCCGTGCAGCTGGTGGGCAGGCCGTTCGCGGAAGCGACGTTGTTGTCGCTGGCCGCACAGATCGAGTCCGCCAGGCCGTGGGCGCATCGGCGACCGCCCGTGTCATGAACGAAGAATTTCGCGCCAGGCGGCGAGCTTGACGCCCGCTCGGACGGCGTGGGCCGGGCTCGTCGACGGCAATCGCCGGTAGTCGATCCGCTCATCGGCCTCGGCCGGCCTGCGGTACAGCGCGGCGGCCTTGGCGCCGTTGAAGTACACCCGGGTGATGGCGGGGTATCGCGCGAACAGTGCGCCGAATTCGTTGACCACCACGCTCTTGGGTTCGATTGCCGAGTCCGCGCTGCCGGCGCGGCGGCAGGCGCGCACCACGTCCCAGAGGGCCACGCCCGCCGATTGCAGGGCGGCCAACCGCTTTTCGTACGGCGCCGCCGCGTCGAACCCGAACAGCTCGCCGGTGATGGCCCAGAACGCATTTCGCGGATTCCCGTAGTACTGGCCTACCGCCAGGGATTGGGCACTCGGAAACGAACCCAGTATCAGTACCCGGGCGTTCTCGTCGACGACCGGTGGAAATCCCCGCATTAGCAGCGCGCTCATCACTTCACATCATCGCGCGACGGGGTCTGTTTGGCGCCGACCCGCTTCGCCCGGCTGCGCCGCGCTCGCGATCGACGGGGTTTGTTGGCGCCGACCCGCTTCGCCCGGCTTCGCCGCGCTCGCGATCGACGGGGTTTGTTGGCGCCGACCCGCTTCGCCCGGCTTCGCCGCGCTCGCGATCGACGCGCGTTGTACGTTGGCGACGTGGACGGCGACCCGCTCGACGGACTCGAGGGCAGCGCCCGCGCTGAGCGGGCGGAGCTGGTCGAGTGGCTGCTCGAGCAGGGCATCACCCCCGACGAGATCAGGACCACGAACCCGCCGCTGTTGCTGGCCACCCGCCACCTCATCGGTGACGACGGCACCTACGTGTCCGCCCGAGAGATCAGCGAGACCCACGGCATCGACCTGGATCTCTTGCAGCGGGTGCAGCGCGCGATCGGCCTGGCCCGGGTGGAGGATCCCGACGCCGTCGTGCACATGCGCGCCGACGGCGAAGCCGCCGCCTACGCCCAGCGTTTCGTCGAGCTCGGCCTGGACCCCGAGCAAGTGGTGCTGGTGGTCCGGGTGCTCGCCGAAGGCCTCTCGCGCGCCGCCGAGGTCATGCGTTACACCGCGCTTTCGGCGATCATGCGGCCCGGCGCCACCGAGCTCGAAATCGCCAAGGCGTCAAAGGCTTTGGTGGGCGAAATCGCGCCCGAGCTCGGGCCGATGATCCAGCACATGTTGTTCATGCAGCTGCGTCACATGATGGAGACCGAAGCGGTCAACGCGGCCGAGCGCGCCGCCGGCAAGCCCCTGCCGGGTGCCCGCCAGATCACCGTCGCCTTCGCCGACCTCGTCGGCTTCACCCGGATCGGTGAAGCGGTGTCGGCAGAGGAGCTGGGGCATCTGGCCAACCGGCTGGCGGTCCTGGCGCGAGACATCACCGTCCCGCCGGTGCGGTTCATCAAGACGATCGGCGATGCGGTGATGTTCGTCTGCCCCGACCCGGTGCCCATGCTCGACGTGGTGGTGAAACTGGTGGAGGCCGTGGACACCGACAACGACTTCCCACGGCTGCGGGCGGGCGTGGCCTCCGGCATGGCGGTGAGCCGGGCGGGGGACTGGTTCGGCAGCCCGGTCAACGTCGCCAGCCGGGTCACCGGTGTGGCGCGTCCGGGCACCGTGCTGGCGGCGGATTCGGCTTGGGAGACCGTTGCGAACACCGGCGAGTTCAACGGGTCGTTCGCGGGTGCGCGCCGCCTCAAGGGCATCAAGAACGAGGTCAAGCTCTTCCGTATTCGCCGGGGCGACGGCGCGGACTGAACGGGACACCCGCACGACATGGGCAGGCCCGGACGACTCTGGGGGCGTTGGGCTCCGTCATGCGCGGGTCCTACGCGGCCGGTCTTCTACCCTGACTTCCGGCGCTTTGAATTGGTCGTTTCCGGGCCTGCTTCGCTACCAAAAATACAACGTGACACAGGTCATATCAACGGGTTCTGCGCACTTAAACACACCTTTTCGGCGGGCGGCCGTTCGCGGGTCCGGCGCCACCACGCGCGTGCCGTCGCCCGGCGGCGTTCGCCGCCGGTGAACGCTGTTCCATAACGCATATAACGGTGTAATCATGTAATTATGAAATCGCATCACACGCACGGCCGGCGCTACGGCCGCCCCGGCGGCTGGCAGCAAGCCCAGCAACCCGACGCCAGCGACGCCGCGGAATGGTTCGCCGGGCGCCTGCCCGAAAGCTGGTTCGACGGCGACCCGACGGTCATCGTCGACCGCGAGGAAATCACCGTCATCGGGCGGCTGCCGGAACCGCAGGGCGCGGAGAACGAGGAGACCGAGGCCCGCGCGGAAGGACGAGCGTCCCGGTTCCGCGAGGAAACCCGTTCGGAGCGAATGCACATCGCCGACGAAGCGCAAGATCGCTACGGGCGCAAGGTGTCCTGGGGCGTCGAGGTCGGTTCCAAATCCGGCACAGAACGAATCCTGTTCACTCACATCGCGGTTCCGGTGATGACGCGCTTGAAGCAACCCGAGCGGCAGGTGCTCGACACGCTGGTGGATGCCGGCGTCGCCCGGTCTCGCGCCGACGCACTGGCGTGGTCGGTCAAGCTGGTCGGTGAACACGCCGAGGAATGGCTGGCCAAGTTGCGCAGCGCCATGTCGGCGGTCGACGACTTGCGCGCGGAGGGCCCGGACCTTCAGTCGTAGGCCCGTGCCCCGGCTACGGCGAGCCGAAAAACCGTGCTGCGGTTGGGGTTTGACCGGATCTCAGCCGCCGTAGTTGGTCCACCACGTGTGCAGGTCCTCGAGGGCGGGCGGATCCCCGTAGACATCGCAGAGCATGAGTTTGGCTTCGTTGGTCCAGATGACGTTCGGGTGGTTCTCGTAGGTTCCGCACGCGATCGTGCCGGCGGTCACCGTCGGGGTGCTGTCGTGGTGCCAGCCATCCGGTGATTGCCCGGCTCCCGGGCAATTCGTCAGTTGTACGGCGGCCACGTCGTCGTCGAACGCCTTCTTCAGCACGTCCTCATCGGCGAACAGTCCATAGACGGCTCGAGACGGCCCACCCTGATTGGTGTTCTGATCGCAGTCGACCATGGCCAGGGCATTCACCCAGATGCTGTTCGACTTGGGGGTCGCGGGCGTGCAAGCGCCGCCGGGATACCCGGCGGGCAGCATGCCGAGCAGCTTGCTCTGCGGGTTGCCGGCCCGGGTGGTTGTCGTGGCGCTGACGGGCCTGGTGGTGCTCGACGTGGTCGAGGTGCGGTTCGCCTGCGGGTTACCGTCGTCGCCTCCCATGACCACGACGACGCCGACAGCGGCGAGCGCAACGACAACCACCAACGCGGCGACGGCGGCGATGATGGGCCAGGGGTTCCGTCGTTTGGGTGGGGACTGGTTCCACCCCGGTCCGCCGAATTGCGGTGGAGGGCCGCCCCAATTGGCGCCGGCTTGGTAATAGGGCGGCGTGGCCGGGGGTTGGGCGGTGGCCGGGATGGGGCCGCTGTCGGGCCGCCAGGTGGGGACGCTTTGCGCGGGTATCGGAGTCGAGCCGAGCGGGGGGTTGGGTGTCTGCGACTCCGGTGCCGGCGGCGGTGTGGGGGGAGGGGCGATGACGGTGCCCGGCAGGGTGGCTTGCTGACTGCGGCGCAGGATGGTGGCGGCGTGGTCCTGGTCGGGGTCGCTGAGCGCGTCGTGGGCGGCCAGCGCGAGGTCGCCGGCGCTGGCGTAGCGGTCCTCGGGCTTTTTGGCCATGCCGCGCCTGATCACCGCGTCGAAGCCCTTGGGAATGCCCGGCCGCAGCGCGCTGGGCTGGGGGATCGGGTCCATGGTGTGGGCGGTGACCAGCGCGCCCGCGCTGCTCGAGGTGTACGGCGGGGATCCGGTGAGGCATTCGTAGAGCACGCAGGCCAGCGCGTAGATGTCGGCGCGGTAGGTGACTTCGGCGTTGGAAAACCGTTCCGGCGCCATGTATTTCCACGTCCCGACGGCGGTGCCCAGTTGGGTCAGCTTTTCGTCGGTGGTGGCGCTGGCGATCCCGAAGTCGACCAGATAGGCGAAGTCGTCGCGGGTGATGAGGATGTTTTGCGGTTTGACGTCGCGGTGCATGACCCCGGCGGCGTGGGCGGCATCCAGCGCCGAGGCGATCTGGGTGAGGATGGCCACCGCCCGCGGAGGGGAGAGCGGGCCGAAGCGTTTGAGCACACCGTCCAAATCGGTGCCCTCGATCAGGCGCATCTCCAAGAACATCTGGCCATCGATCTCGCCGTAGTCGTGGATGGGCACCACGTGCGGCTCCTGCAAACGACCGGCGGTGCGGGCTTCGCGTTTCATCCGCTCCCGAAACACCGGGTCCTTGCTGAAGGCCTCCGAGAGCAGCTTGACCGCCACCGTCCATTCCTTGACGGTGTGCTCGGCCTCGTAAACTTCGCCCATTCCACCGCGTCCCAGCAGCCGCTTTAGGTGATAAGGCCCAAAATCCGAACCCACCCGCGAGGCCTGCTCATCGCTCATCGCCGATCCTTCACACCCAGCCGCCACACCACCGGCACCCGACGATCACCGGGCGCACCGGGCAGCCGCAATCCCCTGACCCAGCAACCATGACGGTAAGCTCCCACCCGGCCCGACGCATGACAATCACCCGATTTGACCGCGCGGACGGGTGTCGCTAACCCTCGCCGTCCACCGTGATCTGAAACGTGAATTCGTAGTCGCAAATGCGGACGTGATCGCCGTTGCGCAGCGTGGCAACGGAGCGGATTCGCTCGTGTTGCACGTGGACCCCGTTGGACGATCGGAGGTCGTTGATGATGAAGCTGGTGCCCGTGTCGACGATGACGGCATGGTGGCGGCTGACTTTGGGGTTGTCGAGGACGATGTCGTTGTCGCCGAGCCGCCCGATCCGGGTCGCCGCCTCTCGCAGCGCGTAGCTGCGACCCGCAGCCTCGTGCAGGTAGGCGATGGCCCGCTGCCCGGACGCCATGGTGTGCTGTTCGAGGACCGTGACGGTGTCGACGGCGGCGGTCTTGGCGCTTCGCTTCACGTCCAGCGGTTCCTGCCGCAGTATCCGCTCGTTGAGCGACCGCAGCGTCGGCCCCGGGTCGATCCCCAGCTCGTCGGCGAGCGTGGTCTTGACCCGGCGGTAGGCGGCCAGCGCGTCGGATTGGCGGTCCGTGAGGTAGTAGGCCGTGATCAGCTGGGCCCATAGCGGTTCCCGGTAGGGGTGCTCGGCGGTCAACGCCTCCAGCTCCGTGATCACGGCGGACGCGCGCCCGCAGGCGATTTCGGCCTCCGCCTTCGCGCCGTGGACCTGAAGTCTCTCCTCGACAAGGGAAGTCGCGAAAGTGTCGACGAACCCGAACTCGCGCAGGTCCTCGAGCACCGGCCCGCGCCATTGCGCCAAAGCGGCCGTCAGGTGCTGGCTGGCCTCTTCGAATTCGCCCTTGGCGGCCGCATGCACGCCCGCGGTCTTCTCGGCAATGAATCGGCCGAGATCGCAAGCGTTTTCGGCGATGGTGAGCCGGTAACCAGGCGGCGCTGCGGCCAGCACCGCTCGGGGGTCGACGCCGGCGGTGCCGAGCAACTTGCGGAGGTTGGACACATAGGAGTGGATGCTGGCCCGTGCCCCCGACGGGGGCGCGTCGTCCCACAGGGCGGTGATGAGCCGGTCGACCCCGACCGGGCTGTTGCGGTTCATCAGGAGCATGGCCAGCACCGCTCGCTGTTTGGGGGTGCCCAGGGCCACCGGGGTGCCGTCAACGCTCATCTCCAACGGTCCGAGCAGACCGAGTTCGAGACGTTTGTCCACCATCGACTGTCGGTCCCTCCGGCCCATTGTGCTTGCCATTGTGGCTATGCCCTCGTCATGGCGTAGTAGGCGCCCCGCTTGGCCAACAACTCGGCGTGACTGCCCTGTTCGACGATCCGGCCGGCCTCGACCACGACGATGCGGTCTGCGTCCCGGACCGTCGAAAGCCGGTGCGCGATAATGAAACTCGTGCGGTCGCGACGGAGCTCCGACATGGCGCGGGCGATGAGCGCCTCGGTTCGGGTGTCGACCGAACTGGTCGCCTCGTCGAGGATCAACAGCCGGGGCCGGGCGAGGAATGCGCGCGCGATGGTGATGAGCTGCTTCTCGCCGGCGCTGATGTTGCCGCCGCCGCCGCTGACCCGCGTCTGGTAGCCGGCCGGCAGGGTGTGCACAAACCGGTCGACGTAGGCCGCCTTGGCCGCTTGCACCACCTCGTCAGCGCTGGCGTCGGGCCGCCCGTAGGCGATGTTCTCCGCGATCGTCCCGTCGAAGAGCCAGGTGTCTTGCAGCACCATGCCGATCCGCGACCGCAGTGACTGCCTGCTCACGGTCGTGATGTCGATGCCGTCGACCAGGATCCGGCCGGAATCGACGTCGTAGAACCGCATCAGCAGGTTCACCAGGGTGGTCTTGCCGGCCCCGGTCGGCCCGACGATCGCCACCGTGGTTCCCGGCTCGGCCACCATCGACAGGTCGTGGATTACCGGGGCGTCCGGGCGATAACCGAAGCTGACGTGCTCAAACTCGACACGCCCGGCCGGGCCTCCGTCGGGCCGCGGCAGGGCGGCCTCGGTGTCCGGGGGCTCTTCGGGCTCGTCGAGCAGATCGAACACTCGCTCGGCGCTGGCCACCCCGGACTGCAGGGTGTTGTACATCCCGGCCACCTGGCCGAGCGGGGCATTGAACTGCCGGACGTATTGGATGAAGGCCTGGATGCCGCCGAGGGTGATGTGGCCGGTTGCCACCTGCAGGCCGCCCACCACGGCGACGGCCACGTAGCCGAGGTTGCCGATGAACCCCGTCGCGGGCGCCACGAGGCCCGAGAAGAACTGCGCGCCGAAACTCGCCCGATAGACGTCGTCGTTGCCGTCGCGAAAGTGTTCGCGCGCCGCGGCCCGGTGGCCGAACGTCTTGACCACTGTGAAGCCGCTGTAGGTCTCCTCGATGTGGGCGTTGAGGCGACCGATGCTCGTCCACTGCGCCACGAACAGGCGTTGTGCGCGCCGCGCGATCGCGCGTGTCGCCAGCAGGGTCAGCGGCACCGTCACCACGGTGATCACGGCGAGCAGCGGCGAGATGGACACCATCATCGCCAGCACCGCCACCACGGTCAGGATCGACGTCACCAGCTGGCTGATGGTCATCGACAGCGACGACTGCACGTTGTCGATATCGTTGGTCACCCGGCTCAACAGCTCACCGCGTTGGCGCCCATCGAAGTAGGACAGCGGCAGCCGGTGGATTTTGTCCTCGACGTCCGAACGCAGCGCGACCATCGTGCGCTGCACGGTGACGTTGAGCAGCCGCGCCTGGGCCCAAATCAGCAGCGCCGAAACCAGATACAGGCCCAACGCCAGCGCCAGCGTTCGTGCCACCGCGCCGAAGTCCACGCCCTTGCCCGGGACCACGCTCATTCCCGACAGCAGGTCGGCGAAGGTGCCTTCGCCCCGCGCGCGGGCCGCCTCGACGGCCTGCGCCTTGGTGATGCCCGCGGGGAGCTGTCGCCCGATGACGCCGTTGAACAGTAGGTCGGTGGCGTGCCCGAGGATGCGCGGGACGATGACCCCGATCACCGTCCCGGTGATGCCGAGGCCGATCACCGCGACGCTGAGTCGGCGTTGTGGGGCAAGCCTTTTCATCAGCCGGGTGGCAGACGCCCAGAAGTCGCGGGACCGCCCGGCGGGGGCCGGGGCCAAGCCGCGGGTGGCCGGCGCCGTCATGACGCGCCTCCGGCGGCCTGGCCGGAGCGCACCGCGCTCACCGACTGCGAGTCGGCGAATTCCGCGTAGGCGGGGCAGTCGGTGAGCAGCGAGTCGTGCGTGCCGCTGCCCACCAGTTTCCCGCCGTCGACGACGATCACCTGGTCGGCCTCGGCGGCGGTCGAAACGCGTTGGGTGACAACGATGACGGTGGCCGCGGCCGCTACCGGTTTCAGCGATGCGCGGACCCGCGCGTCGGTGTGCACGTCGAGCGCGCCGAACGAGTCGTCGAACAGGTAGATGGCGGGGTGGCGGATGACCGCCCGGGCGATCGCCAGTCGTTGCCGCTGACCGCCAGAGAAGTTGATCCCGCCCTGGGCCACCCGCATGCGGAGCCCGTCGTCGTGTGCGCGCACGAATCCGTCGGCGTCGGCGACCCGCAACGCCTCCCACATTTCGTCGTCGGTCGCGTCAGCCTTGCCGTAGCGGAGATTGTCCGCGACGGTGCCGGAGAATAGATAGCCGCGCTGGGGAACCAGCCCGATCGCGGACCACAGTCGCTCGGTGTGGTAGTCGCGGACGTCGATGTCGTCGACCAGGACGGCGCCGCCGGTCACGTCGTAGAGCCGGCAGATCAACGACACCAGCGTCGACTTCCCCGACCCGGTGCTGCCGACGATGGCCGTGGTGGTGCCGGGACGTGCGGTCAACGAAACGTCCTGCAGCACGGGGCGATCGGCGCCCGGATAGGTGAAGGTGGCGCCGTCGAGACGCACCACCCCGGTGATGCCGCCGGGGGGGAACACCGGGCGCAGCGGATCGGTCACCGCGGCCTGGGTGGAGAGCACTTCGGTGATCCGTTCGGCGCACACGGATGCTCGCGGCAGCACCACCAGCGTCATCGTGGCCATCAGCACCGCCATGAGGATCTGGGTGAAGTAGGCCAGGAAGGCGGTCAGCGAACCGACCTGCATCTGGCCACGATCGATGCGCAGCCCGCCGAACCAGATCAGCGCGACGCTGGACACGTTGACGGTCAGCGTGGTCACCGGCAGCATCACCGCCTGCCAGTTCCCGGCGGTCAGCGCGGTGTGCGACAGCGCGGCGTTGGCGCGGGCGAACCGGTCGCGCTCATAGCGTTCGCGGGCGAACGCCCGCACGACGCGGATGCCGGACAGCTGGTCGCGCATCACCCGGTTGATGCCGTCGATCAGGCCCTGCATCCTGCGGAAGAGGGGCAGCATGTGTGCCATCACCCAGTAGTTGGTCAACGCCATGATGGGAACGCTGACCAGCAGTAGCCAGGTCAGCGCGGCCTCCTGGCGGATGGCCATCAGGATTCCGCCCACGCACATGATGGGCGCGGTGACCAGGACGGTGCTCGATATCTGAACCAGGTATTGGATCTGGCGGACATCGTTGGTGCTCCGCGTCAACAGCGTGGGCGCGCCGAAGCGGGCGGTCTCATGCTCGGAGAAGGTCGTGATGTGTTCGAACATCGCCGCGCGCAGGTCGCGACCGAAGCCCATCCCGGTTCGCGACCCGAAGTAGACCGCCCCGACCGCGCACAACACCTGCAGCCCGGTGACCGAGAGCATGACCATGCCGAGCCTGACGATCGTGGACGGGTCGCCCTTGGCCACGCCCTCGTCGATGATCGCGGCGTTGACCGTCGGCAGGTATAGCGACGCCAGGGTGCTGACGCCCTGAAGCACCATCAGCACCGCGACCAGCCGCCGGTACGGCCGGATGTACTGGCGCAGCAGTGCCAGGAGCATTTCGTAACTGTCGCACACGGCGCGTCTGGCGGTGTAACTGAAACGCCTGCTCAGGCGCGTCGGTGGTTGACCCGCTGAGCTGCCGCTACAGTGCATCGTGTGGACCGGGAGCAGGCTGAGCAAGAGCAGGGTAGCGGTGCGGCGTAACGCGAGGGCGCTCATCGCTGCGGCGTCAGCCTTGATGATCCTGGTGCTCACGGTGGCTGCGTGCTCCGACTCGGGCAGCAATAAGCCAGGTGCGACGTCCTCGTCGGCGCCGGGGAACGCAGAGGGCCACCACGGCCCGATGTTCCCCCAGTGTGGGGGCATCACCGATCAGACCGTGGCGGAGCTGACGAAGGTGACGGGCCTGATCAACACCGCCCGGAACTCGGTCGGCTGCCAATGGCTGGCGGGCGGCGGCATCCTTGGCCCGCACTTCTCCTTCTCCTGGTATCGCGGCAGCCCGATCGGACGTGAACGCAAGACCGAGGAGTTGTCGCGCGCCAGCGTCGACGACATCAACATCAACGGACACAGCGGGTTCATCGCCATCGGCAACGAGCCGAATTTGGGGGACTCGCTCTGCGAGGTGGGCATCCAATTCCAGGACGACTTCTTCGAATGGTCGATCAGCTTCAGCCAAAAGCCCTTCCCGCCGCCGTGCGATATCGCCAAGGAACTGGCGCGTCAGTCGATTGCGAACTCGAAATGACCACAAGAAGCGTTCGCGTAGTCGTAGCCATCTTGGTTTCCGCCCTGGTGGTGATCACGGGTTGTTCGAGATCCGTCGCCGGCAACGCCGTCAAGGCGGGCGGCCCGACCCGCAACAACAACTCCCAGCAGCAGTATCCGAACCTGCTCAAGGAGTGTGAGGTGCTCACCAGCGACATCCTCGCCAAGACGGTGGGTGCCGACCCGCTCGACATCCAGAGCACGTTCGTCGGCGCGATCTGCCGGTGGCAGGCGGCCAACCCCGCCGGGCTCATCGACATCACCAGGTTCTGGTTCGAGCAGGGCAGCCTCAGCAACGAGCGCAAGGTCGCCGACTTCCTGAAGTACAAGGTCGAGTCCCGCAATATTGCCGGGATCGATTCGATCGTGATGCGCCCGGATGACCCGAACGGCGCGTGCGGAGTGGCCAGCGACGCCGCGGGCGTGGTCGGGTGGTGGGTCAATCCCCAGGCGCCGGGCATCGACGCCTGCGGTCAGGCGCTCAAGCTGATGGAGCTGACGCTGGCCACGAACTCGTAGGTCAGCGCGGGATTTCGAAGCCGATCAGCGCAGCGCGGCCGAGTTCGAGGTCCTTCCACCCGAACGGCACGGTCAGCACCGCGATTGCCGACGTCGGGAACTTGGCCGAGATCCGTTCGGCGGCAGCCGAGTCGGTGCCACTGCCGGCCAGGCCGAGAGCCAGGTCCGACATCGTCGGCTCGTGACCGACGACCAGCAGTGTCTCGACTTCGCCGCCGACCGTGTTGATTTCTTCGATCATGATGCCGGGCGTGGCGCCGTAAAGCCGCTCGCTGTAGCGCACCGGCGCGTCGATTCGTGCGTTGGCCAACGTCTGCCGCGTACGGGTTGCGGTGGAACACAGCACGGCGTCGATGGCTGGAGCGTTGGCGCGCAGCCAATCGCCGGCGAGTCCCGCTTGCTTGACGCCGCGGGGCGCCAGCGGCCGCTCGTGGTCGGCGACCCCGGGCGGGTAGTCGGATTTCGCGTGGCGCATCAACAGCAATGTGCGCTGATCTTTCACGGGAGCCACGCTAACCCCTACGCCGCGTCGTCGAAGTTGGTGACCTCCGGCGCCCCGGAGTACCAGACCCGGCCGGAGTTGCCGACGCGGGTGCGCGAATGC
>NZ_LZJM01000183.1:0-1014 GCF_001667665.1 Mycobacterium sp. E342 | reverse complement strand
TTCCCCCGGACGTCCGCGCACGGGCCGCCGCGCTGGCCGCCCGGCATTCGGGCGCCGAGCCCGCCATCACCGGCAGCGTCACCGACATGCTGGCCAAGCTGGCCGAGGGTATCGCGGTCGACGGCATGGAGGCGCTGCTGCCGGTGCTGCGGCCCGGCGAGCACGTGCTGCTGACCGACCAGCTTGCCGAGGGAACGCCGGTGCTGCTGTGCGACCCCGAGAAGGTGCGGACCCGGGCGGCGGACCTGATCAAGACGGGCAGCGAATTCCTCGAGGCGTCCTGGTCGGTCGCGGCGCTGGGCACGGACGCGCCCGTGGACGTGACGCAGTTCGGCGGATCGGGCTTCGCCGAACTGGACGACGTGCACGCCGCGGCGGCGAAGTCCGGTCATCCGTGGTGGACGCTGAGCCAGTTGTCCGACGAGTCGGCGGTGGAGCTGGACATCCGGGCGGCGCCGTCGGCCCGCGGACATCAACACGACATCGACGGCGTCTTCGCCATGCTGCGCGCCCACGTCTCGACCGGTGGCTACGCCGCGGTGGTCGCGCCCGGCGTCGGGACCGCGCATCGGGTGGTCGAGCGGCTCGCCGATTCCGACACCCCCGCCGCCATGCTGGAACCGGACGCGGCGGACACCACGCTCAAACCGGGGATCGTCAGCGTCCTCAAGGGCCCGCTGCACGACGGCGTGATCATCCCCGGCGCCAACCTGGTCATCATCACCGAGACCGACCTGACCGGCAGCCGGGCCACCGCCGCGCTTGCTGGACGCGTATTCGAGCACCAGGTACTCCCGGCGGGCGCCGCCGACGGTGCGTTCGGTCATCTCGACGAACCGGCCGATGCCGTGCTGGTCGTGCACCACCAGGTCGCCGGCCGTCAGCGCCAGCGGGTCGACGGTGTTGCGGCGCTTGGCCGCCAGCCGCTTGCCCTCGACGGCGGTGGCCCGGCTGCCGGTCAGGTCGGTCTCGGTGATGATGACCAGGTTGGCGCCGGGGATGATCACGCCGTCG
>NZ_LZJM01000182.1:0-27410 GCF_001667665.1 Mycobacterium sp. E342 | reverse complement strand
GCCAACCACGCACCAACACCTACCACCACCCGGAGCGATTCCTCCGCGACACCGACGACGACGAACCCGGATGACACCAACAAGGCTTCACCACTAGGGCAATAAGTCACACATCTAGGGGCTTTAGCCTGCATCCACGCCGCGGTGATGCGCGGAAACTATAACGTGTTCTAGTTCGGCCGGTGAGCTACTGGAGGCGTGAAGTGAGCATCGATACCGCTGGCGTCGGCGTCCGAGAGATTGACGTCGGAACGTTGCCGACCCGGTTTGCTCGCGGCTGGCACTGCCTGGGCGTGGTCAAGGACTTCCTGGATGGCAAGCCCCACCCGGTCAACATCTTCGGCACCAAGCTCGTCGTCTTCGCGGACACCGAACACAATCTGCACGTCCTCGACGCCTACTGCCGGCACATGGGTGGGGACTTGTCTCAGGGCGTGGTCAAGGGCGATACCGTCGCCTGCCCGTTTCACGACTGGCGGTGGGGCGGCGACGGCAGGTGCAAAGAGGTGCCGTACGCCAAGCGCACTCCGCGAATGGCGCGCACGCGGTCCTGGCCCACCGAGGTGCACAACGGTCTGTTGTTCGTTTGGCACGACCACGAGGGCAACCGGCCGCCACCGGAATTGCAGATCCCCGACATTCCCGAGGCCGCCAGTGGTGAATGGACCGACTGGCGTTGGCGCAGTGAGCTCATCGAGGGTTCGAACTGCCGCGAGATCGTGGACAACATCGTCGACATGGCGCACTTCTTCTACATCCACTACGGCTTCCCGACGTACTTCAAGAATGTCTTCGAGGGCCACATCGCTTCGCAATACTTGCGCACCGTGGGCCGGCCCGATGTGCTGCTCGGTGGTTCGCACTACACCGGCGAACAGACACTGGATTCCGAGGCCTCGTACTTCGGCCCGTCGTTCATGATCAACTGGCTGCACAACAGTTACGGCGGCTACAAAGTCGAATCGATCCTCGTCAACTGCCACTACCCCGTCACGCAGAACTCCTTCATGCTGCAGTGGGGCATCATCGTGCGAAAGCCCAAGGGAATGAACGACGCCGACACCGAGAAGCTGTCCAAGGCGTTCACCGACGGCGTCAGCATGGGCTTCCTGCAGGATGTCGAGATCTGGAAGCACAAGACCCGGATCGAAAACCCGTTGCTGGTGGAAGAGGACGGCCCGGTCTACCAGTTGCGCCGCTGGTATCAGCAGTTCTATGTGGACGCCGCCGACGTCACGCAGGAGATGACCGACCGCTTCGAGTATGAGGTCGACACCACCGCCGCGAACAAGCACTGGCACGCCGAGGTGGAAGAGAACCTACGGCCCAAGGTTGAACAGACCCAATAGGATTCGTCGCGAACATTAGTCGCGCCGATCAGTGTGCCACCGGGCACCCGCCGGTGTAGTCGACCTGCCAGTGCTTGATGCCGTTGAGCCACCCCGACCGGATCCGCTGCGGTTTTGCGATCGGCGTGAGGTCGGGCATGTGGTCGGCGATGGCGTTGAACATAAGGTTGATCGTCAATTTGGCCAGGTTCGCGCCAATGCAGTAATGCTCGCCGGTGCCGCCAAAACCAACGTGCGGGTTGGGGTTACGCAAGATGTCGAACTGGAACGGATCGGTGAAGACGTCCTCGTCGAAGTTGGCCGAGCGGTAGAACATCAGCACTCGCTGGCCCTTCTTGATCGTCACCCCCGACAGTTCGGTGTCCTCCTTGGCGGTGCGCTGGAATGCGGTCACCGGGGTGGCCCACCGGACGATCTCGTCCGCCGCCGTCTCTGGACGCTCCTTCTTGTACAGCTCCCACTGGTCGGGGAAGTCGCAGAAGGCCATCATGCCCTGGGTGATCGAGTTGCGCGTGGTCTCGTTGCCGGCGACCGCCAGCATCATCACGAAGAACCCAAACTCGTCGTCGGAGAGCTTCTCACCTTCGATATCCGCCTGCAGCAGCGTGGAAACGATGTCGTCGCCGGGATTTTCGTTCTTGATTTCGGCCATCTTCATCGCGTAGGCCAGCACCTCCGCCGAGGACACCTTGGGATCGACGTGCGCGTACTCCGGGTCCTGGGCGCCGGTCATCTCGTTGGACCACCGAAAGAGCTTGCCGCGGTCCTCTTGCGGCACGCCGAGCAACCCGGCGATGGCCTGCAGCGGCAGCTCGCACGCCACCTGCTCGACGAAATCGCCGGAGCCCTCGGCGGCGGCCGCCTTGGCAATGGCCTGGGCCCGCTCGTTGAGCTCGTCACGCAGCCGGCCGATCGCGCGCGGCGTGAACCCGCGGGAGATGATCCTGCGCAGCCGAGTGTGGTGCGGCGGGTCCATGTTGAGCAGGACGAGCCGCTGCAAGTCGATGTCCTCGCGGCTCATGTCGTCGGCGAAGCGCGGGATCGCGCCGTTGAGCCAACTGGAGAAGACGTCGTTGCGCAGCGACACCTCCTTCACGTCCTTGTGCTTTGTCACCACCCAGAAGCCGCCGTCGTTGAAGCCGCCCTTGCCGATGGGCTGGTCACACCACCAAATCGGTGCGTTGCGGCGGAGTTCCGCGAGCTCCTCGACGGGCAGCCGCTCGGCGTAGATGTCCGGGTCGGTCGGGTCGAATCCGGGGGGAAGATGTGGACAGGTCATTTGGTGGCTCCTCTGCGAGTCAGACCGGCGTTGAGTCAGACCATCGTGTCGGCGGGTGGCAGCCCGAATTCGTGGTTGCCGAAGATCAGGTAGGCCCGCTCGGGATCGTTGGCGGCATGCACCCGGCCGGCGTGCGCGTCACGCCAGAACCGTTGAATCGGAGCGCTATTGGCCAACGCGGTGGCGCCCGAGGCGTCGAACAGCCGGTCGATCGAGGCTACCGCACGAGCGGTGGCACGCACCTGGTCGCGACGGGCCCGGGTACGCAGCTCGAACGGGACCTCCCGGCCCGCAACCAGACACGAGTACTCGTCGCCGACGTTGCCCATCAGCTGTCGCCATGCGGCGTCGATGTCGCTGGCCGCCTCGGCGATACGGACTTTGGCGAAGGGATCGTCTTTGGACTTCTCGCCCGCGAACGCCGCGCGCACCCGCTTGCCTTGATGCTCGACGTGGGATTCGTAGGCGCCGTAAGCCATGCCGACGATGGGGGCGGTGATCGTGGTGGGATGCATGGTGCCCCATGGCATCTTGTAGACCGGGGCGGTGTTGGTCACCAAACCGCCGGCGGTGTGGTCGTTCATCGCCTTGTAGGACAGGAACCTGTGCCGGGGCACGAAGACGTCCCTGACCACCAGGGTGTTGCTGCCTGTGCCCTTCAGGCCGACCACATGCCAGACGTCGTCGATGCGGTAATCGCTTTTCGGAATCAGGAAGCTGCCGAAGTCGACCGGCTGGCCATCTTTGATGACCGGGCCGCCGACGAAGGTCCACGTGGCATGGTCGCAACCCGATGACCAGTTCCACGAGCCATTGAGCAGATAACCACCGTCGACCACCTGGCCGGCACCCATGGGGGCATACGAGGAGGAGATGCGCACGTTGGCGTCCTCGCCCCACACGTCTTGCTGGGCCTGCTGGTCGAACTGAGCCGCATGCCAGTTGTGCACGCCGAGAATCGACGCCACCCACCCGGTCGACCCGCACGCGCTGGCCAGGCGCCGGACGGCCTCGAAGAACACCGCCGGATCGCATTGCATCCCGCCCCACTGCCCCGGTTGCAGCAGCCGGAAGAAGCCGATTTCCTGCAGCTCGCTGACGGTGGCGTCCGGCAGCCGCCGCAGCTCCTCGGTCTCCTGCGCCTGCTGCCGCAGCCTGGGCAGCAGGTGGTCGATGGCGGCCAGAACGGACTGGGTATCGACTTCTTGAATGGTCGTCACTGCTACCTCCACGCGTGCGGACTTAGTCAAAGGACTAGAGCACGTTGCGATGTTGATCGAGTATTTGGTTGTTTGCGCTGTACAAGAGCATTAATGCCTGCACTGCAACTTGTTCTAATTATGGCTGCGCGCCGAGTCGCGGCTAGGGCATAAAGTCCCACAGCTGTTCCGCGCGCAGGGATGGGAGCGCGCGCAGACCTGGGCAGTGAAGCCCGGCCACGCCGCGCTCGCGATCGCGATCGCGCTAACGCTGGCGGCGACCCGACTTCGCCCGGCTACGCCGCGCTCGCGATCGCGCTAACGCTGGCGGCGACCCGACTTCGCCCGGCTACGCCGCGCTCGCGATCGCCGCTAACTCACTCCAGCGTGGCCGCCTTCTCGAGCTCGGTGAGCGCCGGCTCGATCCGGTCCGCCATGTCGTCGATGTCGTTGGCCACCTCGGGCGTCGTCACGAAACCGAAGTCCAGGTAGTCGGTGTAGGAGAAGCAGGTGATGTTCAGGGCGACATCCATGACCGGTGGACCGAGCGGCACCAGCGAATCCAGCTTGGCGCCGGCCATGTACAACGGGAATGGCGGGCCCGGGACATTGGAGACAACCAGGTTGATAGGCGCCAGGTTTCGCGATAGCCCGCTGGCGGTGTAGGCCCGCGCAGCCAACCCCAACAGCCCCGGCGGCGTGGTCTCCGTGAGCCCCATGATCTGGTGCGCCGACAACGCCTTGGCCATCAGCTTGGCGTTCTGGGTGCTTTCGTGGATGGCCTGCAGCCGCTCGGCGGGATCGTCGACGTCGGTGGCCAGCGACACGGTCATCGAGCTCACCTTGTTGCCGACGTCGTCCTTGTCGTCGTCGGTGCGGGTGGAGACGGGGATCTGGGCGATGAGCGGTTTGACGGGCAGCTCACCACGCTTCTGCAAGTACTCCCGGGCGGCGCCGGCCACCAGCGCCAGCACGACGTCGTTGAGCTTGACGCCGTAGGCGTCCTTGACGGCCTTGGCCCGGGCCAGCTCGACGCGGCAGCCAGTGATCCGCCGGTGCGGGGATACGGGCGCGTTGAACCGGGTCTTGGGCGCTTCGAAATACCTTGGGGGCCGGCCGCTTACACCCAGCGCGGCGATCTGCTGGCGGACGGTTTGCTCCACGAGCCTGGCGATGCGGAAGGGCGTCTTGACCCCGACGTTGATGAGCGCGCCCACCGCCCGCCGTTCGATGCCCGGAATTCGTGAGCCCACCAGCGATCCGACCGTTTCCCGTTGCGGCGGGCGCGGTTCCGCCGTGACGTCCAATAGGATCTCACCCAGGCCGGCACCGGAGACGCCGTCGACGATGGCGTGGTGCATCTTGGTCAGCGACGCGACCCGGCCGCCCTCGACGCCCTCGATCACCCACATCTCCCACAACGGCCGGGCACGGTCCAGCTTGTAGGACATCAGCCGGCCCACCAGCTCCTCCAGCTCGCGGCGGCCGCCGGGCGCCGGCACGGCGATGTGCCGGATGTGGAAGTCGATGTCCAACTCCTCGTCTTCGACGAACCACGGCCGGTCCAGCCCGAGCGGCGCACCGGTGACCCGCCACCGCAGCTGCGGCAGCTCGGGCAGCCGCTCGATGATCAGCTCGCGGAGCCGCTGGAAGCTGTACTCCGGCGAATCCTTGGGGTCGCAAATCGCCAGTGCGCCCACATGCATGTGCCAGCCCGCGGTCTCGGCCGACCAAAACGCCGCATCAACGCTCGAAAGCCGCTTCATGACCCGACCGTAGCCCCCACCCACCCGTTACGAACAGCGATTGACGCGACCGGTTACGCGTCTTCCAGCAAATCCGGAGTCACCGCCGATTCGGTGTCCGGGATACCCTCGATTTTCGCCTTGCGATCGGCCATCGAGAGCAGCCGCCTAATGCGGCCGGCGACAGCGTCTTTCGTCATCGGGGGGTCGGCGAGCCGGCCCAGCTCCTCGAGTGAGGCCTGCCGGTGCTCGACGCGTAGCTTGCCGGCCGAGGCCAAATGGTCGGGGACGGTGTCGCCGAGGATCTCCAGCGCGCGTTCCACCCGGGCGGCCGCAGCGACGGCGGCCCGGGCCGAGCGGCGCAGGTTGGCGTCGTCGAAGTTGGCGAGCCGGTTGGCCGTCGCCCGCACCTCGCGGCGCATCCGGCGCTCCTCCCAGATGAGCCGGGTGTCCTGCGCGCCCATCCGGGTCAGCAGTGCGCCGATGGCCTCGCCGTCGCGCACCACCACCCGGTCGGCGCCACGCACCTCGCGGGCTTTCGCGCTGACCCCGAGCCGGCGCGCAGCCCCCACCAACGCCAGCGCGGCCTCGGGGCCGGGGCAGCTGACCTCCAGAGCCGACGACCGCCCCGGCTCGGTCAGCGACCCGTGCGCCAGGAAGGCTCCGCGCCAGGCGGCTTCGGCGTCGGGGATGCTGCCGCCCACCACTTGGGCCGGCAGACCCCGCACCGGGCGGCCGCGGTTGTCCAGGAGGCCGGTCTGGCGTGCGAGCGCCTCGCCGTCGTTGGCCACCCGCAGCACGTAGCGGGTGGTCTTGCGAATCCCGCTGGCGGACAACACATGCACGACCGCGTTGTAGCCATAGAGCTCGAAGATGTCCTTGCGCAGTCGCCGGGCGACGTTGCCCAGGTCCACCTCGGCCTCCACGACCACCCGGCCGCCGACGATGTGCAGCCCGCCGGCGAACCTCAGCAGGGACGTCACTTCCGCGCGACGCGCGCTCACCGACTTCACGACCAGGCGGCTGAGCTCGTCCTTGACTTCGGTCGTCATCGCCACGCGTCGTCACCCCTTGGTCCGCTGCCGGCCGGTCCGTTGCCTCCGGGCTGTGGGCTTGCACCGTCGACCCGCATATCCGCGGTGGCCGTGATCGGGGGCGCTGCCGGACCCTTGCGGGCCGCCCGGACCCCGTCCAGGGCCGCCGCGAGCTTGCCTGGGTCATGTAAAGGTGTACCAGGTCGAGCCACGTCGACGAAGTGGACCTCGGCCGAAAGCAGCGTCGCCGTGCGGCGCAGGTGCTCACGCTCCCGCTCCCCGGGAACCCGCTCGGCATCGATGATGATGTCGTGGACGGTGAAACCCGGTGCGTGCTGGGCCAAAACGTGCAGATGCCGCTCGACGGAGAAGCCGGCCGTCTCTCCCGGCTCGGCCACGAGGTTGAGCACCAGGGCACGACGGGCGGTGGTGGCCCGCAGCGCCGCCGCCAGGCCGGGCACCAGCACGTGCGGGATAACACTGGTGAACCACGAGCCGGGACCCAGCACCACCAGGTCGGCGGCCATGATGGCGTCGACGGCCTGCCGGGTCGCCGGAGGGTCGGACGGCAACAGCCGCACCCGCCGCACCTTGCCCGGCGTGGTGGCGACCGCCACCTGGCCGCGGATCAGCCGGAACATCCGCGGATCGGTCTCCAGGCCGGACACGTCGGCCTCGATCTGCAGCGCGATCGGGCACATCGGCAGCACCCGGCCCTTGACCCCGAGAATCCGGCCGAGCTCGTCGAGCGCGGCCACCGGATCGGCCAGCACCTCGGACAGCCCGGCGAGCATCAGGTTGCCGATCGGGTGTCCGGCCAGCGCGCCGTTGCCACCGAACCGGTGCTGCAGGATGGTCGCCCACAACCGCCCGTGCGGGCTGTCGGACGCCAACGCCGCCAACGCCATTCGCAGATCGCCCGGCGGCACCACGTTCAGTTCGCTGCGCAACCGGCCGGACGAACCCCCGTCGTCGGCGACGGTCACCACGGCGGTGACATGAGGGGTCAACCGGCGCGCCGCGGACAGTGTCGCGTACAGGCCGTGTCCCCCGCCCAGCGCGACGATGCCCTGATTCATCGGGGCGCTCATTCGCGACCCAGATCCCGGTGCAGCACTCGCACCGACAGTTGGGGGTTGCCCCTGAGCAATCCCATCAGCGCCTCGGCGATCGCGACGCTGCGATGCTTACCGCCGGTACAGCCGATGGCCACCGTCATGTAGCGCTTGCCCTCCCGGCGGTAGCCGTCGACGACCAAAGACAGCAACCGATGGTAGGCGTCGAGGAAGTCCGCGGCGCCGGGCTGGCTCAACACGTATTCGCTGACGGCCGGGTCCTGTCCGGTGAGCGGTCGCAGCTCGTCGACCCAGTGCGGGTTGGGCAGGAACCGCACGTCCATCACCATGTCGGCGTCCATCGGCAGGCCGTACTTGAAGCCGAACGATTCGACGGTGACGCTGATCGACGTGCTGACGTCGCCGCCGAACGCGCGCTCGATGCTCTCCCGCAAGCCCCGCACCGACAGCGTCGACGTGTCGATGATCAGGTCGGCGGTGGCGCGCACCGGCGCCAGCATCCGGCGTTCGGCGGCGATGCCCTCGGCCAGGGTTTGGTCGCCCTGCAGCGGGTGACTGCGCCGGTTCTGTTCGTAGCGGCGCACCAGCATGTCGTCGGATGCCTCCATGAACACCACCCGAGGCCTGATGTTGCGGGTGGCCAACTCGGTGCGCACCTCATCGAGGTCGCCGGTGAAGCCGCGTGACCGCACATCCATCACCACCGCCAGGCGCGTGATGCGCGACCCGGCGTCCATGCCGAAATCCACCATCCGGGTGATCAGCTGGGGCGGCAGGTTGTCGGCTACGTACCAGCCGAGGTCTTCGAGCACCTTGGCCGCGGTACCCCGTCCGGCGCCCGATAATCCGGTCACCAGAACGACGTCGATGCCGGCCCCACCGTCTGAACGGGCGTCCGTCGGGCGGCCCTCCGCCAACTCACCCGTCATTCGGCTTCTCCGGGACGTTCGGGGCGCAGCGCCTCCAAGACGGCGGTGGCGGTGGCCACACCGATGCCGGGAACGGCCGTGATCTGGTCGACGGTGGCCTCCTTGAGGCGGGCTATCGATCCGAAGTGGGTTACCAGCGCCTTGCGGCGATGTTCCCCCAATCCTGGCACCGAATCCAGCGCCGAGGCGGTCATTCGCTTGGATCGCTTGCTGCGATGGTAGGTGATGGCGAACCGGTGCGCCTCGTCACGAATCCGTTGCAGCAGATAGAGCCCCTCGCTGTTGCGGGGCATGATGACGGGATCCGGCTCCGACGGCACCCATATCTCTTCCAGCCGCTTGGCCAGCCCGATCACCGCGACGTCGGTGACGCCCAGGTCTTCGAGCACGGCGCTGGCCGCGTTGACCTGCGGCGCACCACCGTCAACGACGTAGAGGTTGGGTGGATAGGCGAACCGGCGCGATTTCCCTTCGGCCGAAAGCATATTCGGGTCGTTCTGTTCGCTCAGGTGCCGCGCGAAGCGGCGCCGGGTCACCTCGGCGATCGAGGCGACGTCGTCGGAGCGGCCCTGCCCCGCGGCCTCGCGGATCCCGAAGTGGCGGTAGTCCGACTTGCGCGGCAGGCCGTCCTCGAACACGACCAGCGAACCCACCACGTCGGTGCCCTGCACGTGGCTGATGTCCACGCATTCGATGCGCAGCGGCGCGTCGGCCAGCCCGAGGGCCTCCTGAATGTTCTGCAGCGCAGCCGATCTGGCGTTGAAGTCGCCGGCCCGCTTCAACTTGTGCTGCTGCAGCGCCTCTTTGGCGTTGCGTTGCACGGTTTCGGCCAGGGCCCGCTTGTCGCCGCGGCGCGGCACCCGCAGCGCGACCCGCGAACCGCGCAGGCCGGACAGCCAGCTGGTCAGTTCGTCGGAGTTGGACGGCAGGCACGGCACCAGCACCTCGCGCGGCACGGGGTTGGCGGCCTCGTCGGCCCCTTGGTTGTCCTGGGCACCCAGCTCGGCCTGCTCGCCGTAGAACTGCGTCAGGAACTGCTCGACCAACTGCTCCTCGCCGGAATCGCCTGCTTCCGCGGACTTTTCGACGATCCAACCGCGCTGGCCGCGGACCCGGCCGCCGCGGACATGGAACACCTGGACCGCCGCCTCCAGCTCGTCGTCGGCGAAGGCGACCACGTCGGCGTCGGTGCCGTCGCCGAGCACCACGGCCTGCTTCTCCATCGCGCGCTTGAGCGCACCCAGGTCGTCACGAAGGCGCGCGGCCCGCTCGAAGTCGAGTTCATCGGATGCGGCGTGCATCCGCTGTTCCAGCTCGCGGGCGTAGCGGTCGGTCTTGCCGGACAAAAAGTCGCAGAAGTCGTCGACGATCTGGCGGTGCTGCTCGGCACTGACCCGGCCCACGCAGGGCGCCGAGCACTTGTCGATGTAGCCGAGCAGGCAGGGACGGTCGATCTGCTTGTGCCGCTTGAACACACCGGCCGAACAGGTGCGGGCCGGAAACACCCGGGTGAGCAGGTCCAGCGTTTCCCGGATCGCCCACGCATGGGAGTAGGGCCCGAAATAGCGGACGCCTTTGCGGCGCGGGCCGCGATAGACCATCAGCCGGGGAAACTCTTCGTTGAGCGTGACGGCCAGCACCGGGTAGGTCTTGTCGTCGCGGTAACGGACGTTGAAGCGCGGGTCGAACTCCTTGATCCAGTTGTATTCGAGCTGCAGCGCCTCGACTTCGGTGTTGACCACCGTCCACTCCACCTTGGCGGCGGTGGTCACCATCTGCCGGGTTCGCGGGTGCAGGCCGGCGACGTCGGCGAAGTAGGACGTCAGCCGGCTGCGCAGGCTCTTGGCCTTGCCGACGTAGATGACCCGACCGTGCGTATCCCGAAACCGGTAGACGCCCGGCTCGACCGGGATGGACCCGGGCGCGGGGCGATACGTGGCGGGATCTGGCACCCATCCAGGCTAGTAGCCGCCACGAGGGCCGCGGGTTGTCGGGATCCGATGGTTGGATCGCGCCGATCGCCGGCTGGCCGCTCGCGATCGGCGGCCACTTTCGAACACGGGTTCGATGACGGGACGCCTGCGGCGGATCAGCCATCGGCGAAATTAACCGGCGGCGACCTGGGATTACGGCAATTCACCGTCGGTGAGCACGGTTTGGAGGGCTCCCGTTCCGGTTACCAAGGGTGTAGCTGGACGTTACAGTGGGTGGTAATCAATGGAGGGAGTCCACAGATGTTCAAGCGCTCGTTGACCAGACTCGCGATGGGGGTCGGCGGTCTGGCATTGGCGTCGACCGCCGCGGCCGGGGTCGCATCCGCTGCCCCCGATTACGGCCCGATGATCAACACGACGTGCAGTTATGACCAGGCGATGCGGGCGGTGCACGCGGAAAACCCGATGGCCGCTCAGTACCTCGACCAGTCGCCGCCGAACCAGCAGTTCCTGCAGCAGTACCTGGCGTCGTCGCCGGATCAGCGCGTGAACCTGCTCCACGCCATCGAGCACAACCAGGGCGCGCAGCAGGCTTTGCCGATCTTCCAGCAGATGATGACCGACTGCAAGAACTTCTGACCGTCCACCTCTGAAGGGCTATCCGTGCGTGCGCGGATAGCCCTTTCAGTGGGTGTGCAGGTCGGGCCGGTACCGCGCCAGCAATGACCGCACGGTATCCATCGCGTTGACCGCGCGCTCCTTGTCGACGGCCTGGATCGCCATCACGGGGATGTACTCGTCGTCGGGCAGGTCGATGCGCGCCCAGCGGTTTCCCGCCGGGAACGAGACACCGGCGACATCGGGCCACTCGATGAGCTTGTCGCCCAACAGGTTACGCACCGATATCCCGGCCGCCCCGACCCGGAGCCGGGGCCGGGCGAACAGCAGGATCACGCCGGCGAGCACCACCCCGAGCAGCGCCATCGCCACCTGGTCGCTGGTGTGGAACACCACGCCGGTGGAGCCGACCTTGAGCAGGAAGCCGATTGCGATGTGCACCGCCACGATGACAACGGCCGCCGCGTAAACGAATATCGGCGTGCGGTGGGGCCGCAACTCGACGTCCCAGTCCTGTCGGTCGGTCACGACCGAGAGCGCAGGTCACGCAGCGTCAGCGCGGTTTGCAGCGCCGCGCCGGTCGCCTGGGCGCCCTTGTCCTCCGCCGATTCGGGAAGGCCGGCGCGGTCCAGCGCCTGCTGCTCGGTGTCGGTGGTCAGCACCCCGTTGGCCACCGGCGTCGACGAATCCAACGAAACCCGGGTCAGTCCCTGCGTCACCGCATCGCAGACGTAATCGAAATGCGGTGTCTGCCCGCGGATCACGACACCGAGGGCGACCACGGCGTCGTGGTTGCGGGTCAGTTCCTGGGCCACCACGGGGATCTCGATCGCGCCGATCACCCGAATCACCGTGGGGTTGTCGATACCGGACTCGGACGCCACCTTGCGGGCACCGGCCAGTAGGGCATCGCAGATCTCGGTGTGCCAGGTACTCGCGACGATGGCCAGCCGCAGGCCGGATGCGTCCAGAGGTGGAAAGTCTGGCACACCCGCGGCGGGACTCACAAAGCACCGCCGAATTCGCCCGGCAGATGGACGGATTCGTGGAAGTCGTCCAACCCCGCCAAATCGTGGCCCATCTTGTCGCGCTTGGTCATCAGGTAACGGATGTTCTCCGCATTGGCGCGCACCGGCAGCGGCACCCGCTCGATGATGTGCAAGCCGTAGCCATCCAGCCCCACCCGCTTGGCCGGGTTGTTGGTCAACAGTCGCATCGAGCGGACCCCGAGGTCGACCAGTATCTGCGCACCGATTCCGTAATCCCTCGCATCCGCGGGCAATCCGAGCTTGAGGTTGGCGTCGACGGTGTCCTCGCCGGCGTCCTGCAGCTGGTAGGCCTGCAATTTGTGCATCAGGCCTATGCCGCGGCCCTCGTGGCCGCGCATATACAGCACGATGCCGCGTCCCTCCCGCGCCACCATCGCCATCGCGGCGTCCAGTTGTGGCCCGCAATCGCAACGGCGAGAACCGAACACGTCGCCGGTCAGGCACTCGGAGTGCACGCGGACCAACACATCGTCGCCGTCGGCGTTCGGACCGGCGATCTCGCCGCGAACCAGCGCAACGTGTTCGACGTCCTCGTAGATGCTGGCGTAGCCGATCGCGCGAAACTCGCCATGCCGGGTCGGAATGCGGGCCTCGGCGATCCGCTCGATGTGCTTCTCGTGCTTGCGTCGCCACTCGATCAGGTCGGCGATGGTGATCAGCGCGAGGTCGTGCTCGTCGGCGAAGACCCGCAGCTCGTCGGTCTGCGCCATCGAACCTTCGTCCTTTTGGCTGACGATCTCGCAGATCGCGCCCGCCGGCTGCAGGCCCGCCATCCGCGCCAGGTCGACGGCGGCCTCGGTGTGGCCGGGGCGGCGCAGCACGCCACCGTCCTTGGCGCGCAACGGAACCACGTGGCCGGGGCGGGTGAAATCGTTGGCGACGCTGGCGGGATCAGCCAGCAGGCGCATGGTGGTGGCCCGATCGGAGGCCGAGATCCCGGTACCCACACCGTTTCTCGCGTCGACGGTGACGGTATAGGCCGTCCCGTGCTTGTCCTGGTTCACCGCGTACATGGGCAGCAGGCCCAGCCGGTCGCAGATCGCGCCGTCCAGCGGCACGCACAGGTATCCCGAGGTGTAGCGGACCATGAACGCCACCAGCTCCGGCGTCGCCTTTTCGGCGGCGAAGATCAGGTCGCCCTCGTTCTCGCGGTCCTCGTCGTCGATGACGACCACGGCCTTACCGGCCGCAATGTCGGCAACCGCCCTCTCGACGGAGTCCAACCTCGTCATCGTCGCTACCTTGCTGTCTCAGGGGTCCGCAGGAAGAGCCCAAGTGTTGCATTCAGTATGAACCACCGCCCGGGCCGCCTTATTGCCGCTGCGTCAGCGACGGCCGGCGCGGCACCCGGCCGCACCCCCGTCCAACCCCAGGCGGGCGGCCGCGCAACGCCGCGCGCTCCGGGCCTTCCGCCGCCGTAGGCTGGTCCCGCGCCTGTGCGGCGAAACCGCTCCTCATCCGGCGCCAGCAATCTACGCTGAGCGGCATGAGAATCGCAGTGAGACTGGCGGTACCGGCCGTGACCTCGATGTTCGCGGCGGGACTTGCAGTGGGCATCGCCTGCCCGCAACGGGCGACGGCGGACGCGTGCGCCGACGTCGGCGGTCGGCATGTGAGTGTCGGTGGGTGCACCGATCCGGGGCGTTGGGGTAACTGGGTCCTTCCGGCGGACGCGATGACGGTGCCGCCGCCCGACGCACCGCCGCCGTGTTACACCCCGTCCGGCGAGCCGTACTGGACGCCGCCGGGCCAGCCCTGCTGACCGAACCGGCATGGGGCGCGGTTCCCCGAACACGGCCTAGCGCGGTGGGCGGCCGCTGAACGTCTTTATCGACTCCTTTCATCCCTACACACGCCACGCGGTGAAGTTCGGTTCCCAGAGCATTAGCGTGGGAACGCTCAAGAGCAACAAAACCCGGACGAACATGAGGAGCGGCATGGTGTTTTCCGGCTGGCCGCACGACACTCCCGACGATGTGGCCCAGTCGCAGTTCGCCCGCGCGACACGGGAGATGCTGATGGCGCTGTCAAGTGAGGACTTTGAGCGCATCAAGGACGGTAAGCGTCCATGGCTTCTCGACTGGCGAGGGCACTCGGGTCAAGGCGTTGCTTCCGTTGATTACGCCGCCCTCCGTGCGACAAATCCCGAGCTCCAAGCGCTACGCCAGCGCTATGCCGGCCTCAACAGCGGCACACCGCCCGTTTGGGCTCCCGGTTACGTCACGCCGGAGGATCTGCTTTATTTCCGAGGCGACAATTGCTACGTCTGGCAGTTCCAGGCCAACAACACGCCCGAGAAACACGCGCTGACATACTCGTATCTGAAAACCATTGACACGCTCGGTCTTCTAGACATCCTCACTGAGGACGGCGACTTCGGCGTATTTACGTTTCCGGCATCCGACACAGACCAAGACGGGAATGAGAGGCTCGTCAGCCGCGACCTCCTCGACTCGGTCTGTGAGCTGCTGTTCCTGCAACGTACGCTGCAGATCTCGCGCCGGCCGGGGTTGAAAGTGCTCGATATCGGCGCGGGATACGGCAGGCTCGCCTACCGCGCTGTAACGGCGTTTAGCAACATCGATACCTATTTCTGCATCGACGCCATCCCCGAGTCGACGTTCATCTCCTCGTATTACCTGTCGAGAAAAGGCGCGGAACGTACATGTGTCGTCGCGTTGGACGACCAACAGGATCTCGTTCCCGGATCGATCAAACTAGCGGTCAATATCCATAGCTTCTCTGAATGCGCGGTTGAGGCCGTCGCTTACTGGGCCTCCCGATGCGCCGAACTCAAGATCGAGTACCTTTTCATCGTTCCTAACGCTGACGAGGAGGGTCAATACGCCGTACGGTTGGACGACGGTACCGATATCAATCCGCTACTCGCACAATATGGCTACCACCTTTGTCATGCCGAGCCGAAGTACCGGGACCCAGAGGTCCAAAAATATGGAGTTTCCCCCGCGTGGTATTACCTCTTTCGCGCCGCCGAGACTTAGGGACGCCTAGCCCGCCCCCAACGCCACCAAGAGTGTGAAGAGTCGAGTTCACCGCGATAGCCGGCCCTAGTGGCCGGCTTCGTCATTTCGGTTGCCCACCCCACGTCAGCGTGGGCGGCGCGCTCCAATCGGAGTAAACGATTGGAGCGGAAATTGCTCGGCTCGGTGTGCGCCGCTACGCACTGTTCGATGTGGGGTCATTCGACTTTAGGCCTGCCAACTTGGGTTATGCGTCATCAGCCGCTCAACGTATTTGGCGATGACGTCGACCTCGAGGTTCACCTGCGTTCCGACCGGGGCGCGACCCAGGGTGGTCAGCTCGCGAGTGGTGGGGATCAGCGAAACCTCGAACCACTCCCCCGGTTCGCTGCCGAGCCCGGAGACGGTCAACGAGATCCCGTCGACGGTGATCGACCCCTTTTCGACGACGTAGCGGGCCACCGCCGCGGGGATCTCGATCCGCACCACTTCCCAGTGCTCGGACGGCGTCCGGGCCACCACCCGGCCGGTCCCGTCCACGTGCCCCTGCACGATGTGCCCGCCCAGGCGGCTGTTGACGGCCGCCGCGCGCTCCAGGTTGACCGGGCTGCCGACCTGCAGCGCGCCCAGGTTCGACCGGTTGAGGGTCTCGGCCATCACGTCGGCGGTGAACTGCCCGTCGGGCAGCAACTCGGCGACGGTCAGGCAGACGCCGTTGACGGCGATCGAGTCGCCGTGCCCGGCGTCGGAGGTGACGACGGGTCCGCGGATGGTCAGCCGCGCGGCGTCGGCGAGCACGTCGCGGCCGGTCACCTCCCCGAGTTCCTCGACAATTCCGGTGAACATGCCATCAGGTTAATCGGGCGCCGCAAACCCGCCGCCGCGCTGGTGAGCAGGCCAAAGGTTCGGCGCCGGCGCGACACCGCGGCCCCGCGTCTCCCAAGCCGGTCACCGGCACCCTCTACGATGCAAGGTATGCAGACCCGCCGCCGTCTATCGGCCGTCCTCGCATCCCTGACCCTCGCCACCGCCTTGATCGCCGGCTGTTCGTCGGGCTCGAAGCAGAGCGGCGCCCCGCTGCCCGACGCCACGACCTTGGTCAAGCAGTCGGCCGACGCCACCAAGAATGTGAAGAGCGTGCACCTCGTGCTGAGCATTCAGGGCAAGATCCAGGGGCTGCCCATCAAAACGCTGACCGGTGACCTCACCACGGCCCCGGCCACCGCCGCGTCGGGCAACGCCACCATCACCCTCGGCGGCTCCGACATCGACGCCAACTTCGTGGTCGTCGACGGCACCCTGTACGCCACGCTGACGCCGAACAAGTGGAGCGACTTCGGCAAGGCGTCCGACATCTACGACGTGTCGGTGCTGCTCAACCCGGACACCGGCCTGGCCAACGCGCTGGCGAACTTCACCAACGCCAAGGCCGAGGGCCGGGAAACCATCAACGGCCAGAGCACCGTTCGCGTCAGCGGCAACGTGTCGGCGGACGCGGTGAACAAGATCATGCCGCAGTTCAACGCGACGCAGCCGGTGCCGAGCACGGTGTGGATCCAGGAGACCGGTGACCACCAGCTGGTTCAGGCCAACATGCAGAAAAGTTCGGGCAATTCGATCCAGGTCACGCTGTCCAACTGGGGCGAGCAGGTTCAGGTGACCAAGCCCCCGGTGAGTTCATGAGTTCGCAGACCGGGCGCCGCGTCGCGATCAGCGCCGGCAGTCTGGCGGTGCTGTTGGGCGCCCTGGACGCCTACGTCGTCGTGACGATCATGCGCGACATCATGAGCGACGTTCATATCCCGATCAACCAGCTGCAGCGCATCACCTGGATCATCACGATGTACCTGCTGGGCTACATCGCGGCGATGCCGCTGCTCGGTCGGGCCTCCGACCGGTTCGGCCGCAAGCTGGTGCTGCAGGTCAGCCTGACCCTGTTCATGGTGGGCTCGGTGGTGACCGCACTGGCCGGGCACTGGGGCGACTTCCACCTGCTGATCGGCGGCCGGACCATCCAGGGCGTGGCCAGCGGCGCGCTGCTGCCGGTCACGCTGGCCCTGGGCGCCGACTTGTGGGCACAGCGCAACCGCGCCGGCGTACTGGGCGGCATCGGCGCCGCGCAGGAGCTCGGCAGCGTGCTGGGCCCGCTGTACGGGATCTTCATCGTGTACCTGTTCCACGATTGGCGCTACGTCTTCTGGATCAACGTCCCGCTGACCCTGATCGCGATGGTGATGATCCAGTTCAGCCTGCCGTCGCACGAGCGGGTGGAGGAGCCCGAGCGGGTGGACCTGGTCGGTGGCGTGCTGCTCGCGGTCGCCCTGGGCCTCGCCGTCATCGGCTTGTACAACCCCCAGCCCGACGGCAAACAGATCCTGCCGAGCTACGGGCCGCCGCTGGTGATCGGGGCGGTCGTGGTCGCCGTGCTGTTCCTGCTGTGGGAACGGTTCTCGCGCACCCGGCTGATTGAGCCGGCGGGAGTGCACTTCCGCCCGTTCCTGGCCGCGCTGGGGGCTTCGCTGGCCGCGGGGGCGGCGCTGATGGTGACCCTGGTGGACGTCGAGCTGTTCGGCCAGGGCGTGCTGCAGATGGACCAGACGCAGGCCGCCGGGCTGCTGCTGTGGTTCCTGATCGCCCTGCCCTTCGGGGCGGTGCTCGGCGGCTGGATCGCCACCCGGGTGGGCGACCGCGTGATGACCTTCATCGGGCTGCTGATCGCGGCCTACGGCTACTGGCTGATTCACTACTGGCGCCAAGACGTGCTGAGCCAGAAGCACGACATATTCGGGGTGTTCAGCGTCCCCGTGTTGCACGCCGATCTCCTGGTGGCCGGTGTCGGCCTCGGCCTGGTGATCGGGCCGCTGACCTCCGCGGCGCTGCGGGTGGTTCCCGCGGCGCAGCACGGCATCGCCTCGGCGGCGGTGGTGGTGGCCCGCATGACGGGCATGTTGATCGGCGTGGCCGCGCTGAGCGCGTGGGGCCTGTACCGGTTCAACCAGATCGTGGCCGGGTTGACGGCCGCGATACCGCCCAACGCCTCGTTGCTGGAGCGGATCGCCGCCCAGGGCACGATGTACCTCAAGGCGTTCGCCATGATGTACGGCGACATTTTCAGCGCCACCGTGGTCATCTGCATCGTGGGAGCGCTGCTGGGCCTGCTGATCGGTGGCCGCAAGGAGCACGCCGAGGAACCGGAGATTCCCGAGCCGCAGACGGTCGCGCTCGGGGAACACCAGCGCTAACCGCTCCTACTCGCCGCGCGGCACCAGGCTGAGCAGCAAATCCGGCCCGACGCGGTCGATTCCGTCGAACTGCCAGCGCAACGCCCGCGCGATCGTGGGCACCCCGACGTCGTCGACCGCGGAGACGGGACCGCCCAGCAGCATCGGCGCGACATAAACCAGGATGCGATTGACCGCCCCCGCCCGCAGGAAGGCGCCCGCGAGGGTGGGACCTCCCTCCAGCAGGACGTCGGTGCGATCGGAAAGCGCCTTGATCACCTCCATGGGATCGTGCGTGCGAATCACCATGGTCCGCGAATCGTCGTTGAGAACCTTTGCCTCCGAGGGTATTTCACGCATACCCACCACCACGCGCAGCGGCTGCCGGTCGGCCAGCGAGCCGTCGGGCAAGCGGGCGGTCAGCGCCGGATCGTCGGCCAGCACGGTGCCGGTGCCGACCACAATCGCGTCGGCCGCCCCGCGGCGGCGATGCAGGTCCAGCCGCGAGGCCTCGCTGGAAATCCACTGGCTGGTGCCGTCGGCGGCCGCGCTGCGGCCATCGACGCTGCTGGCGTACTTCCAGGTCACATGCGGCAGCCCGGTCCGCTGCTTGTGCAGCCACTCCCGCAACGGCCCACCGGCCACTTCGTCGGCCAGCACCCCGGCCGTCACCTGCACGCCCGCCTCGGTCAACCGCGCCGCGCCGCCGGCGGCGGTCGGGTTCGGGTCGGCGACGCCGTAAACCACCGCGCCCACTTTCGCGTCCAGCAGGGCGTTCACGCACGGCGGGGTCTTGCCGTGGTGATTGCAGGGCTCCAGCGTGACCACCGCGGTCCCGCCGACCGCCAGTTGGCCGGCCCGCCGCAACGCCAGCACCTCGGCGTGGTCGCCCCCGGCCGGTTCCGTCCCGCCGACGCCGACGACCACCCCATCCGCGTCCAGGATGACGGCGCCCACCGGCGGGTTCGGGTAGGTGGTGCCCTTGACCTGGTTGGACTGCTCGATCGCCAGCCGCATGGCCGCATCGAGGCCGTCGACGGCGTGATTCATCGCAGGTGCGGTGACGCGGCGGCCGCCTGCCTGCGCAGCGCCGCAACGGCGGCCTCCGGGTCCTGAGCCCCATACACGGCCGACCCGGCGACGAAGCAATCGACGCCGGCCTCGGCGGCCTGCTCGATGGTGTCGTCGTTGATGCCGCCGTCGATCTCGACCAGGATCGTCAACTCCCCCGCTTCGATCAGCTTGCGCACGGTGCGGACCTTGCTCAGCACCTCGGGGATGAAGCTCTGGCCGCCGAACCCCGGCTCGACCGACATGATGAGCAGGGTGTCGAACCGGGGCAGGATTTCCAGATACGGCTCCAGCGGTGTTCCCGGCTTGACGCTGATGCCCGCCTTGGCGCCCGCGGCGCGAATGTCGCGCGCCACCCCGACTGGGTTGTCTGTGGCCTCGGCGTGGAAGGTGACGTTGTAGGCGCCCGCTTCGGCGTATGGCGGCGCCCAACGGTCCGGGTCCTCGATCATCAGATGGCAGTCCATGGGGATGGAGGAGGCGGCCAGCAGGCTCTCGACCACTGGAAGGCCGATGGTCAGGTTGGGCACGAAATGGTTGTCCATCACGTCCACGTGCAACCAGTCGGCGCCGCGCACCGCCGCCGCCTCGTCGGCCAGCCGCGCGAAGTCAGCGGACAGGATGGACGGTGCGATCAAAGGCCTACCGGTGTTGTCAGGCATGTGCGCCACACTATCCGCGGCGCAGCGCGGCCGCGGACCGGCCCGTCAAGTCGCGGACCGCACTACCCCGCTTCGCGGCGCAGCGCGGCCGCGAACATGGCGTCGGTGCCGTGCCGATGCGGCCACAACTGGACGTGCGGCCCGTCCCCCAACCCGGTGACGGGCTCGAACAGCGGCCGAGTGTCCAACGCGCACACCGGGTGCCGGCGCAGTGCGTCGGCGACCACCCCGACGGTTTCGGCAAGGTGCGGCGAACACGTCGCGTACAGCACCACACCACCGGGCCGGGTCAGCGCGATCGCGGCGCCCAGTAGCTCCCGCTGCAGCTTGGCGAGCACCGGCACGTCGGAAGGCTGGCGCCGCCACCGCGCCTCGGGCCGGCGTCGCAACGCCCCCAGGCCGGTGCAGGGCGCGTCGACCAGCACCCGGTCGAACGTCGGCTCGAGTCCGGTCTGCCGCCCGTCGACCCGCAACACCTCGACGGGCAGCCCGCGGGTGTTCTCGGCCACCAGGTCGGCGCGGCGCGGGGCCGGCTCCACCGCCGTGACGCGGGCCCCCGCACCGGCGCCGATCGCGGCCAGCAGCGCGGTCTTGCCGCCCGGGCCGGCGCACAGATCCAGCCAGCGCCCGGCGTCGTCCTCGACCGGTGCCAGTGTGAGCGCGCGGGCCACCAGCTGGCTGCCCTCGTCCTGGACCAGCGCGGCGCCGTCGCGCACCGGCGCCAGCCGCCCGGGATCGCCGCCCGGCAGATACACCGCGTAGGGCGAATACCTGCCGACGGTGCCGCCGACCGCATCGGCCAGCTCCGCGGCGGTCAGCACGCCGGGGCGGGCCGCCAGGTGCACCTGCGGCCGTTCGTCGTCGCTGGCCAGCACCGCGTCGAGCTCACCCGCGGCGGACCCCAGCGCGTCGGCGAAGGCCTGCGCGACCCAGCGCGGATGCGCGTGGACGAAGGCGGCGTGCCCCACCGGGTCCCGCGACCGGTCGGGAGCCAACTCCTCGACCCAGGACTTCTCGTCTCGGGTGGCGATGGCCCGCAGCACGCCGTTGACGAAACCCGCTCGGGCCGAATCGAATTCGATTCCAGCCTGTTCGACCGTCGTGGACACGGCGGCGTAGGTGTCCACCCGCGTGCGCAACAGCTGGTACGCGCCGAGCCGCAGCAGGTCGAGCAGCACCGGGTCGATCGTGTCCGGCGAGCGGCCCGCGGCCGCGCCGATGACCGCGTCCAGCAGGCCCCGGGTGCGGCAGGTGCCGTAGGTCAACTCGGTGGCGAACGCGGCGTCGCGGCCGGTGATCCCGCGTTCGCGCAGCAGGGCGGGCAGGGCCAGGTTCGCGTAGGCGTCGCGCTCGCTGACCGCCCGCAGCACGGCGAATGCCGCGGCCCGCGCGGGGTCGAGCGGTCGGCGCCGCTTGCCGCGCCCGCGGTCCGGCGGTCTGGGCGGGGTCATGTCGCCCGCGTCTCGGCGTCGAGTCGCGCGCCCCGGGCCCAGTCGACGGCGTTCATGAGTTTCTTTCCGGGCGGCTGGATTTGGCCCAGCCGCACGGCTTGCGAACCAGTCCCCACCCAGACGTCCTTGCGGCCGACGTGAATAGCGCCGGGCGCCAAGGCTTCCGGGGCGTCCGCGTCGATCTGGACCGGGCCGAGCTTGAGGCGCAGGTCGCCGATCAGCGTCCAGGCGCCCGGATTCGGCGTGACCGAGCGGATCCGCCGCTCCACCACCAGCGCCGGCAGGTCCCAGCGCACCCGGGCCTGCTCGACGGTGATCTTCGGCGCGACGCTGACCCCGTCGGCGGGTTGCGGGCGGGGCGTCAGCGTCTGGTCGGCGATGCCGTCCAGCGTGGTCGACAGCAGGGCTGCACCCGAAACCGACAGTCGCTCAAGCAATTCGCCGGCGGTGTCGCTGGGCCGGATGGTTTCGGTGACAACACCGTAGATGGGTCCGGAGTCCAGGCTGGGCTCGATCCGAAACGTCGTCGCCCCGGTGATGGTGTCCCCGGCCGCGATCGCCGCCTGCACCGGCGCCGCCCCGCGCCAGGCGGGTAACAGCGAGAAGTGCAGGTTGATCCACCCGCGCGGGGGCACCGCGAGCAGGGCGTCGCGCAGCAACGCGCCGTAGGCCACGACCGCGCAACAGTCCGGTGCCAGCTCCGAGAGTTCGGCGACGAATTCTTGCGTGTTCGGTCGCGCCGGCCGCAGCACCGGGATGCCGCGGTCGAGCGCCTCGCGCGCCACCGGCGACGGCTGCGGCTTGCCGTGCCGGCCGACGGCGGCGTCGGGCCGCGTCAGCACGGCGATCACCTCGTGGCGGGGCGAGTCGACGAGGCGACGCAGCGCGGGCAGCGCGGGTTCCGGAGTGCCGGCGAAGACGAGACGCACCGGCCCAGTCTAGGAAGGCGCCCATGCCGCCCCGCCGTAAATTGCGCACGTTTATTATTTCTCATGCATACTATTGCTAGAGGTCATCGTCTCCCCGGGTGACCGCTCTGCCGCGCTAGCGACAACGAGGTCGACCGGGCAGCCCTTTCCTTATCTCCCAGGAGGTCCGATGACTCTCGACACGACAATCAGCGACGCCGCCCCGCACCGCGCGGTATGGGCGCTCGGCGACTACGCCCTGATGGCCGAGGAAGTGATGGCCCCGCTGGGCCCGGTCCTGGTCAGGGCCACCGGCATCGGGCCGGGCGTGCGGGTGCTCGACGTCGCGGCCGGCTCGGGCAACATCACCCTGCCGGCCGCCGCGACGGGCGCCGCCGTGGTCTCCAGCGACCTGACCCCCGAGCTGTTGCAGCGGTCGCAGGCGCGGGCCGCGGCACGTGGCCTGACGATCGACTACCGGGAAGCCAACGCGCACGCGCTGCCCTTCGGCGACGGCGAGTTCGACGTCGTCATCTCCGCGATCGGGGTGCAGTTCGCGCCGGACCAGCAGCGGGCCGCCGACGAACTGGTGCGGGTCTGCCGGCCGGGCGGGACGATCGGCGTGATCAGCTGGACCCCGGACGGGTTCTTCGGCCGGATGCTCGCCACCATCCGGCCCTACCGGCCCAGCCTGTCGCAGGCTGTGCCGCCCGCCGCGCTGTGGGGGCGTGAGGGCTATGTCACCGGACTGCTCGGCGAGCGGGTCGGCCGGATGACCGCCGTGCGGGGAACGCTGGAAGTCAGCCGCTTCGACAGCGCCGACGCCGTGCACACCTACTTCAAGAACCACTACGGCCCGACGATCGAGGCCTACGCGAACATCGGCCACAACCGGGTGCTGGCCGCCGAGCTGGACGCCCAACTCGTCGAACTTGCGGAGCAATACCTCGACAACGGCGCGATGGGCTGGGAGTACCTGCTGGTTACCGCCGAGAAGCGCTAGAGGTCCGCTAAAGGTCCGCTAAAGGTCGATGTCGGCGTCGACGTGCACGTCCGGCTCACCGCCGGCGGCGGTGAACGCGGTCAGGGCCCGCACCAGGCCGTGGCGCTCCGCCGGTGGCATCTGCTCCACGATGGTCGCGATTTCGGCCCGCCGATACGCGGTCACCTGGCGGACGACCTCCCGCCCCCGCTTGGTCAGCGCGGCCAACAGCTCGCGCCGCGAGGTCGGGTGCGGGAGGCGGTCGATCAGCCCGGCCGCAACCAGGCGATCGACCATCCGGCCGGTGGCGGACGGTTGCACCCCCAGCAGACCGGCCAGCGTGGCCAGGTTGACCGGACCCCGGTTGGACAGGATGACCAGCGTCCGGAACTGCGGAATGGTGATCGTCTCGTCCACCTGCCCGATCGAGCGCGCCGAAATGGCAACCAGCAAGCGGGAAGCCGTCAGCAAAGCGTCGGTGATCACGTCAAGCGACTCGTCCGCCGTCGTCGCGTTGTCCGCTGCCATGTCGGCCCTTCTCCGGATCCGCTCCGGCCCGTCGGCGGCTAAAGAACAGGAAGTGTAACAACCGTCAATGAAGTAGTCAGGAACTATTTCCGACGCATACTATCCCCTCGGTCAGGATTTGGCGAGGTCACCCGATGTGCAGGGGATCGATCTGGACGCGGACCGGCTCGTGGGCCTGACGGGCGGACAGCACGCTCACGCCGCGGCGCAGCGCCGCGGCCAACGCCAGACCCTGGTCGCGGCGGGCGCGCACCAGCATCCTGGTCACCGGCACGCCGGCGGGCGTCCCCGGCGGGCGGCGCACGCCCGCCGGCAAATCGACCGGTCCCAGCACGTCGGCCCCCTCGGGCAGCCCTGCCTCCTCGAGCAGCGCCGCCACCGCCTCGGCGGCGCCGTCCAGGGCCGCCATGTGCACGCTCGGGGGCAGGCCCAGTTCGGTTCGAGCCTCCAGGTCCGCCTCGGCGTGACCGACCGGATCCCAGCGGATCAGCGATTGCACCGTGGGAATGGACGATTCGGCGACCGCGAGCACCACCCCGCCGTCGCCGCGGGCACGCACCAGCGCCGCGGCGCTCATCCAGCGCCACAGCGCGTCCTCGGCGGCGCGCAGGTCCTGCCGGCCCAGCAGCGCCCAGGTATCGAGCAGCAGCGCGGCCCCGTAGCCGCCCGCCGCGGCGGGTTCCGCCCCCGGTGTCGCCACCACCAGCGCCGGGGCGGCGGCGACCTCCGGCACGAGGCCCTCTCCCGACGAAGTGACCACCGCGGTGCCGGGGAAGGCACGCCCCAGTTCCTCGGCGGTGCGGCGGGCCCCGACGACGACGGCGCGGACGGCGTCGGACCCGCAGCGCGCGCAGCGACGGGTCGGGTCGACGCGCCCGCACCACCGGCAGACCAGTGCGGGGCCGCCCTCCTGCAACGACAGGGGCCCGGTGCAGTGCCGGCACCGGGCGATGGCCCGGCAGCGCGCGCAGGCCAGGGACGGGACATATCCGCGCCGCGGCACCTGCACCAGGACCGGGGCCCCCGCCTGCAGCGACGAGCGCGCGGCGCGCAGCGCGATGGACGGGATGCGCGCGGTGCGCGCGGCCGGGTCGCGCTCATCCGCATAGCCCGTGTCGTCGAGGGCGACCACCCGCGGCGTGCGGGCGCGCACCACCGCCCGGGCCGCGACGATGTCGTGCGCCCACCCGCTGCGCACCAGCGCCTGCGCCTCGGCGGTGCGCGCGTAGCCCCCGATCAGCGCCGCACACCGCGCCTGATGCGCGCGCAGCATCGCCACCTCGCGCGCGTGCGGGTACGGCGCCCGCGGCTCCGAGAGGCTGTCGTCGGCGTCGGCCCACACCATGACCAGGCCCAGGTCGCTCAGCGGCGCGAAAACCGCGCTGCGCGTGCCGATCACCAGCCGGGCCTGACCGCGCAGCGCCGCCAACCACCGCCGGTAACGCGCGGCCGGGCCCAGCCCGGCCGACAGCGCCACCACGCCGTTCTCGTCGATCCGCGCGGTCGCGGCCCGCCACAGCGTGTCCAGATCACGCTGGTCGGGCACGATCGCCAGCACCGCCCGTCCGGCGCGGATGGTCTGCGCGGCGGCCTCGGCGAATCGGTCCGCCCACGACTCCCCCGGCAGCACCTGCCAGACGGCCCGCGCGGCCCGCGATTCGGCCAGGGCGTCCAGGAACTGCGCGCCCCGGCCGTAGGATTCCCACGCCGAGGGGTCGACGGGCGCCGGGACGGGCAGCCGGTGGGCGGTCGCCGGTTCCCGCTCCACCCGCGCGTGCCGGGCAGGCACCGCCAGGCGCAGCACGTCCGGCCGGGTGCCCGCGTAGCGCGCCGCCACCGCGTCGACCAATCGGCGGATCTCGGGGGTCAGTACCGGTTCGGGTGACACGACACGGTCCAGCCAGCCCAGCTTGCCGTGGTGGTCGGTGTCGTTGCGGCGCTCCAGCACGAACGCGTCGACCAGCCGGCCGTGAAACCGCACCCGCACCCGCACCCCCGGCTGGGCGTCGTCGGACTGCTCGGCCGACACCAGGTAGTCGAACTCGCGGTCCAGGTGCGGCACCGAGAGCATTGGCAGCACCCGCGCGATGGGTTCGACCTGAACCGGCGTGGGCGCACCGGCGGTCAAGGCACCCGCCGGTATCGAAACATCGTGTCGCTCAACGGCTTTACCGCCCGGCTCGGAAGCGGTCAGCTTTCGATCGACCCCGGGGACCCGGCGTCGGCCGGTGCCTCACGGCCGAAGAAGAACCCGGCCGTCATCAGGATCAGCGCCGCGGCGTAGGACCACCAGATCGGCACGGCCAGCGCCTCGTTGCCCAGGATGAAGCGGCCGACGGCGATCAGGGAGTCGGAGGCCGCAAAACACACCGCCCCCACCGCCGTCCAGATCGTCGGCAACCGCGCCACCAGGGCGGCACACACCATCGCGGTCAGCACCGCAATGTAGGCCGTCACCGGAAGCGTCAGCTTGTTCAGGTGCGGCCAGAACCAGGCCAGCAGCGCGACGGTGGCCACGCACATGGCGACCACGGCGGCGATGCGCAGCTTCGACGGGCGCCGCGCCGCCAACGGCAGCAGCGCCCCCAGGAAACACAAGTGCGCCAACAGGAATGCGGCCAGGCCCACCACGAAGGACTGCGTCCACCACGGGACCGCCAACGCCCAATCGCCGACGGCCGACAGCAGCAGCGCCGGCATCAACCACCGCCGTTCGCGGACGATCGCGTGGCCCGCCGCCGCGGCGGTCAGCAACAACGCCATCGACGCCTTGAACAGCGGCTGCAGCGCCCAGTGCCCGGTCAGCTCGGTCCCCGGCGGCGATCCCAGCGCCAGCACCGTCAGGTAGATGCCGTAGCCGAGTGCCGCCCAGCCGGCCACCACCCAGCCGCCGACCACCAGCCGAGGTGCGTACGGTACGTCCATGCCAAGCTTGGACAACACAGCCGACGATAAGCCCGCGATCGACCCCATCCTGCAGAAGGTACTGGATGCGGTTCCGTTCCGGCTATCCACCGAGGACGGTGTCGACGCCGCCCGGCAGCGGTTCCGCGACCTGCCGCGCCGGGCGCTGCACCCCGAGTTGCGCGTCGAGGACCGGGCCATCCCCGGCCCGGCGGGATCGATCGGCGTCCGGATCTATTGGCCGCCAAGCTATTCGCAAGACGCGGCGGCGCCCGTCGTGCTGTATTTCCACGGCGGCGGGATAGGTGTGCTCCGGCGCCAACCGGTAGTCGACCGACACCACGATCGCCTCCGTGCCGACCGCGTGCTGGCGTGCGGTGCCGTCGTAGCTGTCCAGGTCGCCCACGACGAAGCCGCCGCCGTGGAAATACAGCACGACGGGCGCCGCCGCGTCTTGCGAATAGCTTGGCGGCCAATAGATCCGGACGCC
>NZ_LZJM01000181.1:0-4882 GCF_001667665.1 Mycobacterium sp. E342 | reverse complement strand
GATCTCGACCAGCCGGTGGAGTTCTGGCCGACCTCCGCCATTCGCGCCGCGCTGCAGGGCGGCGACATCGCCACCTGGAAGCGCATCGCCGCCGCGTTGAAGCGCGATCCGTACGGCCGGACCGCGCGCCAGGTCGAAGAGGTGCTCGAGGGCACCCGGCCCTACGGCATCTCCAAGGCGCTGTGGGAGGTGCTGGAACGGGCCCGCACCCACCTGGAGGCCAACGAACGCGCCGAGGTGGCCCGCCATGTGCGGCTGCTGATCGACCGATCGGGCCTGGCGGAGCGGGAGTTCGCCTCCCGCATCGGGGTGGCCGCCGAGGAGCTCACCGCCTATCTGGACGGCAGCACCAGCCCGTCGGCCGCGTTGATGATCCGGATGCGGCGACTGTCGGACCGGTTCTTCAAGGTGAAGTCGGCGCGTTCGCCCGAGTCCAACTGATCGTCACCTGATCGGCAGCACGTCCGCCACCAGCCAGACGTCGTTGTGCTTGGTCAGCGCCACGCGCAGCGCCGGCGCCGACTGGCTGGGCGGTTGCCCCGGCGTGTTCTGGGTGACCCGCAGGATCACCGCCACGCTGGCCGCCGACGGACCCAGAGCCTCGACCCCGGCCGACAGGGTGTTGGCCTGCGCGGTGACGTTGTGCTGGGCCAGTTCGGCGCTGGACTTCGCGTACTGCTCCTTGAACGCGGCGGCATGCTCCGGGACGATCAGCGCCGTGGCCCGGTCGATGGAGCTGTCCGGAGCTCCTGGGGTGAACGACGCCATCGCCTCCGCCATCCCGGTGGCGACCCGGACCACGTCGCGGGAGTCGTCCTTGAATTGCCGGTCCGACCGCGTCCAGTGGGTGTATCCGGTGACCACCGCGGCCACCAGCGCCGCCGTGCACAGGAAGACGACGGCCAGCCGCAGGCCCGGCGCGTCGTCGTCGGTTCCGACGCTGACCGAATCGCGGCGCAGCAGCCAGAAATTGACGCCGACGCCCTCGACGATCAGCAGCACCAACACCGAGCACACCGACACCCACCACAGCGGCCAGCCGAGCACCAGCCCGATCGCCAGCAACGCCGCGACCGCAGCCAGCGGGGCCAGGATGTCGAACGCCAGGAGGCGCCAGATGTTTCTCATCGGATCGACTCCAGACCCGAGATCATCAGCTTGCCGTCCACGTTGACCACGTCGAGGCGCAGATTCCAGTGCACCGTCTGCGGTTTGGCGCCGGCGTTCTCGCTGACCGACGTCGCGACCAGCAGCACCGAGTCCATCCGGCTCGCGAACGGCGGCAGCTTGGTGGTGACCACCGGGCGGGAGACACCGGGCTGGGTGTCCAGGTCGCGGTGCACGGTCTCGACGGCCACCGCGTCGATCCGGCCCGCGCTCTTGGACTGCAGCTTCTCCACCACCTGGCGGTAGGGCTGCATCGCCGCGTCGAAATCGGTGTTGAGTTCGCCGACCGTCCCGTCGTGCAGCCGCTGCAGGCTGCCGTCGACGTTCCCGCTGTTCATGTTGATGAGCACACCCGTCCAGTCCGCGGCGGCCTGCATGACGCCGGTGAGGTAGCGGCGTTCGGCGGTGTCGTCGCGGTGCCCCGACCACAGGAAGAACCCGAAGACGATCGCCGCCACCGACAGCACCCCCAGCACGGCCGACGCGATGCCGTACGGGGAGAACATCGGGCCGCCCGCGGTGTCGGGCTCGTCAGACTCGCCGTCGAGGGTTTCGTCGGGGCCGGCGACGTCCGCCTCTTCCGGGGTCGCTGGCTCGGTGGGCTGGCCGTCGGACATGGCCCGATCGTTGCATCCGACGAAGATGGAAGGATGGCGGGGTGACTGTAGAGGCCATTCGCTCGGGCATCGACCTGAGCTACGTCGACGCCGAGACCCGCCCCCAAGACGACCTGTTCGGCCATGTCAACGGCCGCTGGCTGGCCGAATACGCCATACCGGCGGACCGGGCGACCGACGGCGCGTTTCGTCACCTGTTCGACCGCGCCGAAGAGCAGGTGCGCGACCTGATCATCGAGGCCAGCGAGACGGGCGCCGCGCGGGGCAGCGACGAGCAACGCATCGGCGACCTGTACGCCGGCTTCCTGGACGAGGCCGCCGTCGAGCGCCGCGGCCTGCAGCCCCTGCTCGACGAGCTGGCCACCATCGACGCGGCCGTCGACGCGGACGCGTTGGCCGCGGCGGTGGGCGCGCTGCAGCGCACCGGCGTGGGCGGCGGCGTCGCGCTCTACATCGACACCGACGCCAAGAACTCGGCCCGGTATCTGGTGCACTTCACCCAGTCCGGCATCGGGTTGCCCGACGAGTCCTACTTCCGCGATGAGCAGCACGCCGAGGTGCTCGCGGCATACCCCGGTCACATCGCGCGGATGTTCGGGCTGGTGTACGGCGGCCCGCCCGAAGCGCACGCCGAAACCGCGGCCCGCATCGTCGCGCTGGAGGGCAAGCTGGCGGCCGCGCACTGGGATGTGGTCAAACGCCGCGACGCCGACCTCAGCTACAACCTGCGCACCTTCGCGGATCTGCAGGCCGAAGGCAAGGGCTTCGACTGGGGCGGCTGGGTGAACGCATTGGGCGGCACACCGCAGGAGTTGGCGGAAGTCATTGTGCGCCAACCCGATTACCTCACTGCGTTCGCCGCCCTGTGGGCCGGCGGCGACCTGGCGGATTGGCAGGATTGGGCCCGGTGGCGGTTGATCCGCGCCCGCGCTCCGTGGCTGACCGACGAGCTGGTCGCGGCGGACTTCGACTTCTACGGCCGCCTGCTCACCGGGGCCGAGCAGATCCGGGAACGCTGGAAGCGGGCGGTGTCGCTGGTGGAACACCTGATGGGCGATGCCGTCGGAAAGCTGTACGTGCAGCGGTATTTCCCGCCGGACGCCAAGGCCCGCATCGACGCGCTGGTCGACAACCTGAAGGCCGCCTACCGCCAGTCCATCAACGAGCTGGAGTGGATGACGCCGCAGACCCGGGAGCGGGCGCTGACCAAGCTGGACAAGTTCGTCGCCAAGGTCGGCTACCCGGCGAAGTGGCGCGACTACTCCAAGCTGGTGATCGACCGCGACGACCTGTACGGCAACTTCCAGCGCGGCTACGCGGTCAACCACGACCGCGAGCTGGCCAAGCTGGGCGGACCGGTCGACAAGGACGAGTGGTTCATGACGCCCCAGACGGTCAACGCCTACTACAACCCCGGGATGAACGAAATCGTCTTTCCCGCGGCCATTCTGCAGCCGCCGTTCTTCGACCCCCAGGCCGACGACGCCGCCAACTATGGCGGGATCGGCGCGGTGATCGGGCACGAGATCGGGCACGGCTTCGACGACCAGGGCGCCAAGTACGACGGCGACGGCAACCTGGTGGACTGGTGGACCGACGCCGACCGCACCGAATTCGGCACCCGCACCAAGGCGCTCATCGAGCAGTACGACGCGTACAACCCCCGCGCGTTGGGCGCGGGCCACCACGTGAACGGCGCGTTCACCGTCGGGGAGAACATCGGCGACCTGGGCGGGTTGTCGATCGCCCTGCTGGCCTACCAGCTCTCGCTGAACGGCCGGCCCGCGCCCGTCATCGACGGCCTCACCGGTGTGCAGCGCGTGTTCTACGGCTGGGCCCAGGTGTGGCGCACCAAATCCCGTCAGGCGGAGGCGATCCGGCGGTTGGCCACCGATCCACATTCCCCGCCGGAGTTCCGCTGCAACGGCGTCATCCGCAACATGGACGCCTTCTACGAAGCGTTCGACGTCGCCGAGGGCGACGCGCTGTTTCTCGAACCACAGCGCCGGGTCAGGATCTGGAACTGACGGGTACGGCCACCGGCTCGATCCGGGCGGGCACGTGCTTGTGCCACGGCGTGCCGGCGTAGGGGTCACGCCATTGGGTCGGGGTGAGCGCGTTGGGGGCGACGCCCGCAACCAGGGTGTGCCCGTCGCCGTCGACATAGTCGAGGCCAAACCCGTTGGGCAGGGCCGCATGTCCGGCCAGCATGGTCTCGGTGATCTCGACGGTGGCCTCGACGCTGCCGGCCGCGGTGCTGATGCGGGCCCGGCACCCCTCGACGAGTCCCAGGGCTAGTTCATCCAGTCGGCGGAGCCGTCGTTCTTCTTGTAATTGCCGCCGCTGGAGTTCTTCACGACGATGGGATCACCCGGGCCGAAGTTGTCGAAGAACCACTTGGCGTTGGTGGGGCTGATGTTGATGCAGCCGTGACTGACGTCGCGCTTGCCCTGGTCGTCCACCGACCACGGCGCGCTGTGCACGTAGTCGCCGACGTTGTCGAAGCGGACCGCGTCCTCCACCGTCACCTTGTAGCCGTAGGTCGAGTTGACGGGGACCCCGTAGGTCGACGAGTCCATCACCACCGACGCCTTCTTGTCCTGCACGTAGTAGGTGCCGTTGGGGGTCTGGTGGTTACCGGACGTCATCCCCATCGACATCGGGAAGGTCTTCTCCACGGCGCCGTTGCGGGTGATGGTCAGCTGATGCGTGGCGTCGTCGGCCGTGGCGATCAGCGTGTCGCCGGTCTGGAAGTTGGTCACGGTGCCGCCGGCGTCGACGGTCACCGCGGTGTGCGCCGGCCAGAAATTGATCGGGCGCCAGCGCAGCTGGGTCGGCGTCATCCAGTAGAACTTGCCCGCGACCGGCGGCACCGACGAGACGTGCACGGCGGCGATCGCGGCGTCGGCGTTCTCGACCGTTCCCGGGAAGTTGATGATGATCGGCTGGCCCACACCCACGGTCGAGCCGCCCTTGGGCACGAACGAGGGCGGCCCGAACGGCGCCGTGCCCGTGAACGGGGTGGGGTTCTGCCCGTCGGCCGAGGCCGCCGCCGGCTGCGCCACCTGCGGCATCCACGGGGGCGGCGGTGGCGGCGG
>NZ_LZJM01000180.1:0-681 GCF_001667665.1 Mycobacterium sp. E342 | reverse complement strand
GGGCCCCAACACACGAGATCCCCGGTGCGATACATCCGTGCCCCCGGTGCCCCGGTGAAGGGACACGCCACAAACCGCGACGCGGTCAATGGTGAGCGGCCCCAATACCCCACCCCCACACCATGACCGGCCACATAGAGTTCCCCGACCACCCCGGCCGGCACCGGCTGCAACCACGGGTCCAAGACGAAGAAGCCCAGGTGGGTCAACGGCACCCCGATCGGACTAGCGCTGGTGCCGCCGTCGCTCTCGACGATCGGGCGTATCGAGGCATGCACCGTGGTTTCGGTGATGCCGTACATGTTGATCAACCGCGGCGATCCCGCATGGTGATCCCACCACGGCCTCAAACGCGCTGGCTCGAGGGCTTCCCCACCGAATACCACCGTCTCGAGCGCCAGCTGCCGGCCCACCTCCGGTGACACTCCCTGGGCGGTTTGCAGGGCATAAAACGCCGACGGGGTCTGGCTCAACACACTGACCCGCTCGGCGGCCAGCAAGGCACAGAAATCATCCGCGGAACGGGTCACCGCTTCGGGCACCACCACCAACCGGCCCCCACCCAGCAGGGCGCCAAAGATCTCCCACACCGAAAAGTCAAACGCATACGAATGGAACTGCGACCACACCCCCGCACGATCCAACTGCCCATCCAGCGACTCCAGCAGCCCGACCACGTTG
>NZ_LZJM01000179.1:0-596 GCF_001667665.1 Mycobacterium sp. E342 | reverse complement strand
GTCGACCGCATCGTCTCGATCGGCGCCTTCGAGCATTTCGGCCGCCAGCGCTACGGGCGCTTCTTCAAGATGGCCTACCAAGCGCTGCCGTCCGACGGGGTGATGTTGTTGCACACCATCGTTCGCCCGTCCTTCAAAGACGCCCGGGCGCGGGGCATGAAGCTGACCCACGAGATCGTGCACTTCTCGCAGTTCATCTTGACCGAGATCTTCCCCGGCGGGTGGCTGCCGACACCGCAGACCGTCGGCGAGTACGCGGTCACGGCGGGCTTCGAGCTGACCAGGGTCCACTCGCTGCAGCTGCACTACGCGAGGACCCTGGAGACCTGGGCGGCCGCCCTCGAGGCCAATCGCGAGCAGGCCATCGCCATCCAGTCCCAAGAGGTCTACGACCGCTACATGAAGTACCTGACCGGCTGTGAGAACTTCTTCCGCAAGGGCATCAGCAATGTCGGGCAGTTCACCCTCGTGAAGTAGGTCGCGAGGGGCTGGGGTCCGCTACTTTTCCAACGTGAACTGGTCGACGTCGGTGTAACCCTGGCGGAACAGCTTCGCGCACCCGGTCAGGTACTTCATGTAGCGGTCGTAGACCTCTT
>NZ_LZJM01000178.1:0-29651 GCF_001667665.1 Mycobacterium sp. E342 | reverse complement strand
GACACGCTAAGGTCCCCCGGCCGCGAGCGCGCCGCCCCCGCCGCTTGCGGTCGGCCAGCGACCCGCGCCGTTGCCACCGTCGCCGGGCCCGCCGCCGGTCCGCCCACCTGCGCCTCTCCAGCACCCGCCCGCTCCGCCACGACAGCCCGCTCCCCCGGTCGCTGCCCCGCGGCCACCCGTGATGTCGTCCCCCGCGGAGGCGCCCGCGCCGGCCCCCGCGGTGCCGCCGGCGCGGGCCACGGTGGGCCTCGACGCGCTACCCGACCGCGGTTGGCGACGCTTTCTCCGGCTGATGACTTTTGGCCTGGTCAAGCTGGGTCCCTCGCCGGCCCAACAGCAGGACGCCCAGTTCGAGTCGGCCATCCGGACCCGCCTCCCCGGCAACTTCAAGGTCGGCGTCCTGGGCAAAGGCGGTGTGGGGAAGACGTCGGTGGCCGCCAGCGTCGGATCCCTGTTCGCCGAGCTCCGAAGGCAAGACCACGTCGTGGCGATCGATGCCGACACCGCCTTCGGCCGGCTCAGCAGCCGAATCGACCCGAGTTCGACCGGGTCGTTCTGGGAGCTCACCACGGACAAGAACCTGCAGTCCTTCAGCGACATGGTTGCCCGGGTGGGCCGCAATTCCGCCGGGCTGCACGTGCTCGGCGGCGAGCCGGCGTCCGGCCCGCGCCGGGTGCTCGACCCCGCGATCTACCGGGAGGCCGCGCTGCGCCTGGACCGCCATTTCGCGATCTCGGTCATCGACTGCGGCTCCACCATGGACGCACCGGTCACCCAGGAGGTGCTGCGCGACTTGGATGCGCTGATCGTGGTGTCCTCGCCGTGGGCGGACGGCGCGAACGCCGCCGCCAGGACCATGGAGTGGCTGGCCGACCAGGGCTTCGAAGGCCTGCTGGAGAACAGCATCGTCGTGCTCAACGATTCGGACGGCCACGCCGACAAGCGCACCCGGGCGTTGCTGGCGCGGGAGTTCATCGATCACGGCCGGCCGGTGATCGAAGTGCCCTTCGACCCGCACCTACGGCCCGGCGGTGTCATCGACGTGAGCCACGAGATGGCCGCGGCCACGCGGAGGAAGTTTCTCGAGGTCACCGCGACGATCGCGGGGTACTTCGCGGCTCGCGCCGAGAACGGGCGGGGCTAGGCCCGCTCGGCCACCTGGCCCGCCCGTGCCGACGGGTCGGCGATGGCCTCGATCTTGACCACACGGGACCCGCGGATGGTGAGCACGATGACGGCGAACAGACGGCGGCCGCTGAAGGCCAACAGGGCCGGCCCCCCGGCGGGGCCGCTGACCAGTGTCACGTCCGGCCACAGGTAGCGCAGCAGGTTGGTGGCCACCGCCTGCGGACCGTGGTTGATCTGTGGCGGCGGCGCCGGGTCGGCCAGGATCGTGCCCACGCCCCACACCGTCGGGTCCAGCACGGCGGCCAGCCCGGCGAGGTCACCGTTGGCGCACGCGGTGATGAATTTGTCGGTGACGAGCTGATGCTCGGCGGACGCGATCGCGTTGGTTTTGGGTTGCGCGGCAAGGAATTTGGCCCGCGCGCGCCGTGCCAGCTGACGGCAGGTGCCGACCGGGCGGGGGCTGCGGTGCGCTGGCCGGGGGCTGCAGACGGTCCCGCAGGAATTCGTCGCGCTCGTTCATGGGCTCCTCGGGTGCCGGGCGATCCATCGGCGGTCAGGTGGTTCGTCCGGGACCAGTGATAAGTACCACGGTCCCATCACCGTCGCCGGATGCGGACCGGTACCCGCCCAGTATCTCCTGCGCGCCTCGCATTGCTACCGTGCAAACTTAGCAGCGCTTACTGCCCTGCGGCCCGGGTGCCTCGGCCCGCGCGCTGAGCACGACCAGGTGAGCCGATGCCGGGGTGGTGACCACGCCCTCAGGCGGAGACAGCAAACGTCCTCCGGGGCCGGGTCGGGCCCACCGGAGCGCTTCCAGCGGCGCGGTTGTGACGAAGATTGCAGCCATCGAGCAGCCATCGAGCAGCCATCGAGCAGCCATTGAGCAGCCATCGAACAGCACGTCGGCCGGGTTGCCGCCCGTCGGCCTTCGCGAAATTTACGGTGCTGCCAGCTGGCGGTTAGACTTGACGAAGTTGGCATGTCAGGCGGGTATTGTCATATCGTTTTACGACTTGTCGAGACCGGTTTCCAGGCCACCGTTCAGCGCTGCACGGACGCATCCCTAACGGGATCGTCTCCGCCTGGGGGACAGCCTATCGAGACAAGACCGAGGGGTCCGTAGCCCGCAACCTCCGGGTAAGACCTCATCGAAGCAGCCGTTAACGCCGCTCGAAACGTTCAGGTGAAGGGTCAGGTGCATATGACGCCCAAGCGCGTCGGGTTATACAACCCCGCGTTCGAGCACGATTCGTGCGGGGTAGCCATGGTCGTCGATATGCACGGCCGTCGTAGCCGCGACATTGTGGACAAGGCAATCACCGCTCTGCTCAACCTCGAACATCGCGGTGCTCAGGGCGCCGAGCCGCGCAGCGGTGACGGCGCCGGCATCCTGATCCAGGTACCGGATGAGTTCCTGCGTGCCGCCGTCGACTTCGAGCTGCCCCCGGCGGGCAGCTACGCCACCGGCATCGCCTTCCTGCCGCAGTCGTCCAAGGATGCCGCGGCGGCGTGCGATGCGGTGGAGAAGATCGCCGAAGCCGAGGGCCTGACGGTGCTGGGCTGGCGCAACGTACCCATCGACGACTCCTCACTGGGCGCGCTGTCGCGTGACGCGATGCCCACGTTCCGGCAGGTGTTCTTGGCCGGCGCGTCGGACATGACGCTGGAGCGCCGGTGCTACCTGGTCCGCAAGCGCGCCGAACACGAACTCGGCACCAAGGGCCCCGGTCAGGACGGTCCCGGTCGCGAAACCGTTTACTTCCCAAGCCTTTCCGGTCAGACCCTGGTCTACAAGGGCATGCTGACCACCCCGCAGCTGAAGGCGTTCTACCTTGACCTGCAGGACGATCGGCTGACCAGTGCGCTGGGCATCGTGCACTCCCGGTTCTCCACCAACACCTTCCCGTCCTGGCCGCTGGCCCACCCGTTCCGTCGGGTCGCGCACAACGGTGAGATCAACACCGTCACCGGCAACGAGAACTGGATGCGGGCCCGCGAGGCGTTGATCAAGACCGACGTCTTCGGCTCGGAAGCCGACGTGGAAAAGCTGTTCCCGATCTGTACCCCGGGCGCCTCGGACACCGCGCGGTTCGACGAGGCGCTCGAACTGCTGCACCTCGGTGGCCGCAGCCTGGCCCACGCGGTGCTGATGATGATTCCCGAGGCATGGGAACGCAACGAGTCCATGGATCCGGCGCGGCGGGCCTTCTACCAGTACCACGCCTCGTTGATGGAGCCCTGGGACGGGCCCGCCTCGATCACCTTCACCGACGGCACGATCGTGGGCGCCGTGCTCGACCGAAACGGCCTGCGCCCGTCGCGGATCTGGGTGACCGAAGACGGTCTGGTGGTGATGGCCTCCGAGGCCGGCGTCCTGGACTTGGACCCCGCCACGGTGGTGCGCCGGATGCGGCTGCAGCCCGGCCGGATGTTCCTGGTGGACACGACGCAGGGGCGCATCGTCTCCGACGAGGAGATCAAGGCCGAACTCGCGGCCGAGCACCCGTACCAGGAATGGCTCGACCGGAACCTGGTTCCCCTCGAGAAGTTGCCGCAGGGCGACTACGTGCGGATGCCGCATGATCGACTCGTCAAGCGGCAGTTGACATTCGGCTACACCTATGAAGAGCTCAACCTGTTGGTTGCGCCCATGGTGCGCACCGGCGCCGAGCCGATCGGCTCGATGGGCACCGACACCCCGGTCGCGGTGCTCTCGCAGCGGCCGCGGATGCTCTACGACTACTTCCAGCAGCTGTTCGCGCAGGTGACCAACCCCCCGTTGGACGCCATCCGCGAGGAGGTGGTAACCAGCCTGCAGGGCACCACCGGCGGCGAGTGTGACCTGCTGACGCCGACCGAGAACTCCTGCCACCAGATCATGTTGCAGCAACCGATTCTGCGCAATCACGAGCTGGCCAAGCTGATCAACCTCAATCCCGACGACGAGGTCAACGGGCGTCCGCATGGCATGCGGTCCAAGGTGATTCGCTGCCTGTACCCGGTCGCCGAGGGCGGCGCAGGATTGGCCGCGGCGCTCGACGACGTGCGCGCCCAGGCGTCGGCCGCGATCACCGACGGCGCGCGCCTGATCATCCTGTCGGACCGCGAGTCCGACGAGCGGATGGCGCCCATCCCGTCGCTGCTCGCCGTTGCCGGTGTGCACCATCACCTGGTCCGCGACCGGACGCGCACCCAGGTGGGCCTGGTCGTCGAGAGTGGTGACGCCCGCGAGGTGCACCACATGGCGATGCTGATCGGTTGCGGCGCGGCGGCGATCAACCCCTACCTGGCGTTCGAGTCGATCGAGGACATGCTCGACCGCGGCGCGATCGACGGCTTCTCCGATCGGCAGGAGCGCGAGAAGGCTTTGAACAACTACGTCAAGGGCGCGGGCAAGGGCGTGCTCAAAGTGATGTCCAAGATGGGCATCTCGACGCTGGCCTCCTACACCGGCGCGCAGCTGTTCCAGGCGGTCGGCGTTTCCGAGGACGTGCTCGACGAGTACTTCACCGGGCTGAGCTGCCCGATCGGCGGGATCACCCTGGAGGACATCGCCACCGACGTCGCCACCCGCCACCGGCTGGCCTACCTGGACCGCCGGGACGAGCGCGCGCACCGCGAGCTCGAGGTGGGCGGCGAGTACCAGTGGCGCCGTGAGGGTGAGTACCACCTGTTCAACCCGGAGACCGTGTTCAAGCTGCAGCACTCGACTCGCACCGGCCAGTACAAGATCTTCAAGGACTACACCCGCCTGGTCGACGACCAGAGCGAGCGGATGGCCTCGTTGCGCGGCCTGCTCAAATTCCGTGGCGGTGTGCGTCCCCCGGTTCCGCTGGAAGAGGTCGAGCCGGCCAGCGAGATCGTCAAGCGCTTCTCCACCGGTGCGATGAGCTACGGCTCGATCTCGGCCGAAGCGCACGAGACGCTCGCGATCGCGATGAACCGTCTGGGCGGGCGGTCCAACAGCGGCGAGGGTGGCGAGGACGTCAAGCGTTTCGACCGCGACCCCAACGGCGACTGGCGGCGCAGCGCGATCAAGCAGGTCGCCTCCGCGCGCTTCGGCGTCACGTCGCACTACCTGACCAACTGCACCGACATCCAGATCAAGATGGCGCAGGGCGCGAAACCCGGTGAGGGAGGCCAACTTCCCGGGCACAAGGTCTACCCGTGGGTCGCCGAGGTGCGGCATTCGACACCCGGTGTCGGGCTGATCTCGCCGCCGCCGCACCACGACATCTATTCCATCGAGGATCTCGCACAGCTGATCCACGACCTGAAGAACGCCAACCCGTCGGCGCGGGTGCACGTCAAGCTGGTCTCCGAGAACGGCGTCGGCACGGTTGCCGCCGGTGTCTCCAAGGCGCACGCCGACGTGGTGTTGATCTCCGGTCACGACGGTGGCACCGGCGCGACGCCGCTGACGTCGATGAAACACGCCGGTGCGCCGTGGGAGTTGGGCCTGGCCGAGACGCAGCAGACATTGCTGCTCAACGGCTTACGTGACCGAATCGTGGTCCAGGTGGACGGCCAGCTCAAGACGGGCCGGGACGTGATGATCGCCGCGCTGCTCGGCGCCGAGGAATTCGGCTTCGCCACCGCACCGCTGGTGGTGGCCGGCTGCATCATGATGCGGGTGTGTCACCTGGACACCTGCCCGGTCGGCGTGGCCACCCAGAACCCGGTGCTGCGTGAGCGGTTCACCGGCAAGCCCGAATTCGTCGAGAACTTCTTCATGTTCATCGCCGAAGAGGTACGGGAGTACATGGCGCAGTTGGGTTTCCGTACCCTCAACGAGGCGATCGGCCAGGTGGGGGCGCTGGACACCACCCTGGCTCGCGCGCACTGGAAGGCGCACAAGCTGGACCTCGCGCCGGTGCTGCACGAGCCCGAGTCGGCATTCATGAACCAGGACCTCTACTGCAGCTCCCGGCAGGACCACGGCCTGGACAAGGCGCTGGACCAGCAGTTGATCGTGATGAGCCGTGAGGCACTCGATTCCGGCAAGCCGGTGCGATTCTCCACCACGATCAGCAACGTCAACCGCACGGTGGGCACCATGCTCGGCCACGAGGTGACGAAAGCCTATGGCGGCCAGGGGCTTCCGGATGGGACCATCGATATCACCTTCGAGGGGTCCGCGGGCAACAGCTTCGGGGCCTTCGTGCCGAAGGGAATCACCTTGCGGGTCTACGGCGACGCCAACGACTACGTCGGCAAGGGTCTGTCCGGTGGCCGGATCGTGGTGCGTCCTTCCGACAACACCCCGCAGGACTACGTGGCCGAGAACAACATCATCGGCGGCAACGTGATCCTGTTCGGTGCGACCAGCGGCGAGGCGTTCCTGCGCGGGGTGGTCGGTGAACGGTTCGCGGTCCGTAACTCCGGCGCCCACGCCGTCGTCGAGGGCGTGGGTGACCATGGATGCGAATACATGACGGGTGGTCGGGTCGTGATTCTCGGGCCGACCGGCCGCAACTTTGCGGCGGGAATGTCAGGCGGTGTGGCTTACGTGTACGACCCGGACGAGGAACTGCCGGACAACCTCAACATCGAGATGGTCGACACGGAGAGTCTGGACTCCGATGACGCCGAATTCCTGCACGGCATCATCCAGGCGCACGTGGACGCCACCGATTCCGCGGTCGGCCAGCGGATCCTGGCGGACTGGCGCTCCCAACAGCGCCACTTCGTCAAGGTGATGCCGCGCGACTACAAGAAGGTGCTGCAGGCGATCGCCCAGGCCGAACGCGACGGCACCGACGTGGACAAGGCGATCATGGCGGCCGCACATGGCTGATCCGAGCGGCTTTCTCAAGTACACCCACCGGGAACTGCCGAAGCGTCGGCCCGTCCCGCTGCGGTTGAAGGACTGGCACGAGGTCTACGAGGACTTCGACGAGGACACCCTGCGCGAGCAGGCGACCCGTTGCATGGATTGCGGGATCCCGTTCTGCCACAACGGATGTCCGCTGGGCAACCTGATCCCGGAGTGGAACGACCTGGTACGCAGGGGCCGTTGGCGCGACGCGATCGAACGGCTGCACGCGACCAACAACTTCCCGGACTTCACCGGGCGGCTGTGTCCGGCGCCGTGTGAACCGGCGTGTGTGCTTGGCATCAACCAGGATCCGGTGACGATCAAGCAGATCGAGTTGGAGATCATCGACCACGCCTTCGAGGAAGGCTTCGTCGTGCCGCTGCCCCCCGACAAGCTGACGGGGAAGAAGGTCGCGGTGGTGGGCTCGGGCCCGGCCGGTTTGGCCGCCGCCCAGCAGCTGACCCGGGCCGGCCACACGGTCACCGTTTTCGAGCGCGCGGACCGCATCGGTGGGCTGCTGCGCTACGGCATTCCGGAATTCAAGATGGAGAAGCGGGTCCTCGACCGGCGCCTGGACCAGATGCGCGCCGAGGGAACCGAATTCCGTGCGGGCGTCAATGTCGGGGTGGACATCACCGCCGAGCAGTTGCGCGCCGACTTCGACGCGGTGGTGCTGGCCGGTGGCGCCACGGCCGGGCGGGACCTGCCCATCCCGGGACGCGACCTCGACGGCATCCACCAGGCGATGGAGTACCTGCCCTGGGGGAACCGGGTGCAGGAGGGCGATGACGTCCTGGGGCCCGACGGGCAACCTCCCATCACCGCCAAGGGCAAGAAGGTCGTCATCATCGGTGGTGGTGACACCGGGGCGGACTGTCTGGGTACCGCGCACCGGCAGGGCGCGACCGTCGTGCACCAGTTCGAGATCATGCCGCGCCCGCCGGACACTCGCGCCGAATCGACCCCGTGGCCGACCTATCCGCTGATGTACCGGGTGTCGTCGGCGCACGAAGAGGGCGGTGAGCGGGTGTTCTCGGTGAACACCGAGCAGTTCATCGGCGAGGACGGTCGCGTGACGGCGCTCAAGGCGCACGAGGTCACCATGCAGGACGGCAAGTTCGTCAAGGTCGAGGGTTCGGACTTCGAGCTCGAGGTCGACCTGGTGTTGCTGGCCATGGGGTTCGTCGGCCCGGAACGCGAGGGGCTGCTCACCGACCTCGAGGTCAAACTGACCGATCGCGGCAACGTGGCGCGCGGAGCCGACTTCGACACGTCGGTGCCCGGTGTGTTCGTGGCCGGGGACATGGGTCGCGGCCAGTCGTTGATCGTTTGGGCGATTGCTGAAGGCAGGGCCGCGGCCGCCGGCGTGGACCGGTACCTGATGGGCGCGACCGCGCTGCCCGCGCCGGTCAAGCCGACGGCCGTGCCGCTGCAGTAATCACACCAGTCACACCAGAAACACGCCGACAATCGTTGGGCGAGCCTGCCCTAGTTTGCCAGGGCGTGGGTGTCTAATGGACCGCTGTGGGCTTCATGCCACAGAGGCCCCGGCTGAACAGACCGTCGCAGGAGTGGTCACTGTGCATATGAATCCATTACCTCGATCGCGGATGGGGCGAATGGCCTGGTCATGGCTGCGTCACCCGGTCAAAAGTCGCGAGTTTCCCGCCAAGCACGAACGTCTGGTTACGGCCGAGGATCTGCTGCTCTTCGGCGTGTGAACGGCCGACGCGGCCGCGTAAAACACTCGGGGGTTTGCTCAAAGCCGCTCGTGGCGGCCGGCCCGCGATCAGCCGTCCAACAGCCCCGAATCGCGGATGGCCTCGGCCAGCGGTTCCAGAACGGCCGGGTCGTGCGGTGGGTTGATGTACAGGATGCCCAGGTCGAGCCCTTCGGCCGCCAGTCCAGCCGCCTGCTCGAGGACCTGCTGGTAGTTGCGCTCCTCGTCCAGGCGCAGGTGGGCCGACAGCGTGATCTCCTTGGGGTCGCGGCCGATCTTCTCGCACTCCGCGGCCAGCACGTCGCGCTTGCGCGCGAATTCCTCCGGCGGGCCGCCGACGAAATTCCAGTGCTGCGCATAGCGGGCGGTCAGGGGCAGCGTTCGTTTCTCCCCGCTGCCACCGATGCAGATCGGGGGGTGGGGGCGCTGCACGCCCTTGGGCTCGTTGCGGGCGCCCTTGAGCTGGTAGAACTTGCCGTCGAAGTCGGTGGTCTCCTGGCTGAGCAGGCTGATCAGCACCTGACACGCCTCCTCGAACCGATCGAAGCGTTCCCGCAGGCTGCCTAATTCGATGCCGTAGGCGCCCGACTCCTCCTCGTTCCACCCGGCGCCGATGCCCAGCTCGAGCCGGCCGCCGGAGATTATGTCGAGCGCGGCGGCCATGTTGGCCAGCAGTGCCGGGTGCCGGTAATGGATCCCGGTGACCAGGGTGCCCAGCCGCAGTCGTTTGGTGGCCTGCGCCAGCGCGGTCAGCGTCGTCCAACCCTCCAGGCAGGGCCCGGTGCTGTCGGAGAAGATCGGATAGAAGTGGTCGAAGGTCCACCCGGACTCGAAGACGTCGATATCGTCGGCGGTCTGCCAGACGGCGAGCATGTCCGCCCAGGTGGTGTCTTGGGGTGAGGTCTTGAACGCGAATCGCATGGAATTCACGTTAGTCGATCTTTATGAAGGGCAACTAAACTCAGCGGGCGATGAGCTACTCCCTCGGACTCGACACCAAGGTCACGCTGCTGGCGGCCGGCCTGATCTTTCTGCTGGCGCTGGTGCTTGGGGTGTGGAAGTACCGGCAGATCATGGCCGCGGCCGACCATCGCGCGCATCCGTACGTGGACATCGCGCACCGGGCGGCGTTGCTCTACTCGTTCGCGACGCTGCTACTGGCGGTCTTCGTCGAGCTCAGCGCGTGGCCGACGTGGGTCAACCTGAGCGCGGCCGGTGTGGTCGTCTTCTTCTTCGTCGGCGCCATCCTGAGCTACATCGAGCACGGGGCGCGGCGCGACACCGTCAACCAATTCGCGGACCCCGCACCGGGCACGGGGTTGGCGATGGCGTTGCTCATCGCCGGCGAGATCGGGGGCTTTTGCGTCATCTTCGCCGGATTCGTGGTCGGCCAACTGATCTGAACCGGCCGCTCGACCCTCCCGGTGTGCTAGTGGCCGGTGATGGTCAGACCGCCCCCGCCGCCGCCTCGGCGCCGACCAGGTTTTGCGCCCATTGCAGGAGACTGGGTGCATCGAGCTGGGGTTGAATTCCCGCGGTTCCCGCCAGGCCCGGTGAGCTGCTGAGCACGCCGGCCCCGGGTATGGCGCCCGCCCCGGTGGACGCCGATGGGACGGCGGCGGCCGCACTGACGGTATAGGGCTCCGCGAGAATGACATTGCCGGTCGTGGAAATCACGCCGCTGATGATGTTGATGCTGCCGCCGTAGGTTTCCAATGCCCCTCCGGCGGACCCGAACCCGAGGGTGACGGTGCTGTTGACGATGGTGATACTGCCGCCGCCTCCCGCCCCCATAGCGACGAGACTGTTGGTATTGAGAGTCAAGGTGCTGCCGGACTCGATGGTGAGTGTGGCGCCGTTGCCGATCACGAGAAGGCCGCCGTTGAGGATGACTGTGCTGCCGGACTCGATGTTGAGGGCGGTGCCGACATCGGGATATACGACGAGAGTTCCATCGCCGACGACGAGGGAACTGCCGGCGCCGATGTTGACGATGCCCCCTTGTGACGTCGTGTAGGTGCCGGGGCCGTATGTGCCGGGCCCGGTGATCTCGCCGGTGACGGCAGTGTTGGGGGAGGCTAGCTGGCGGGTCGCGTTGGTGCTGAGTTGCTGGGTCAGTGACTGGGTGCGGGCGCCGGTTGTGTTGCCCGCGGTCTGGGCAACCGAACGGGCCTGCGCGTCGCGCCCGGACTCGTTGGTGGTCTGGGGCGGTTCGTGAATCGGGGTCAGGGTGCTCGCGGGCGCCGATGCAGCGGCATAGGCATACATCGCGGTAGCGTCTTGGGCCCACATCTCCATGTACTGGGCTTCGGTGGCCGCGATCGCCGGGGTGTTCTGCCCGAGAAAGTTGGTCGCGATCAACGCCATCAACTGCGCCCGGTTGGCCGCGATCACCGGCGGGGGCACCGTCATCGCGAACGCGGCCTCGTAGGCCGCCGCCGCCTCGTACGCTTGGGCCGCGGTGCGCGCTGCCGCAATCCCACTGGCCTGCAACCACGCCACGAACGGTGTGGCCGCGGCCGCCATCCCCGTCGCCGACGGACCAAACCACCGCCCGGTAAGCCCCGACACCTCCGCCGAGTAGCCGCTGGCGGCGGACTCCAACTGCGCAGCCAACGCATCCCAGGCCGCCGCGGCCGCCAGCATCGGTCCCGAGCCCGGCCCGGCATACATCCGCCCGGAATTCACCTCAGGGGGCAGCAACCCATAATCCACGACGACGTCTCCGTTCCCTCGGCGCGATTCTTAGCCGAACGTACGTTTAGCTCAGCTAGTTATACGCGTGTCGGATTAACTGTGAGCGACAGCTCGCTGAAGTTTCTTGGCACCGGAATCATCTGTGGCGCAACAGCATCGGCCATGCAGAAGTCCGAGGGCGACCCCGAGCAAGCGGGTGACTCTCCGTGGGGAGATTGCAGGGCGGTAACGTGCGGCGCCCGGCTCCGCCGCGCTTGCGGTCGCCGCGCGGGCACACTGGAACCATGGATCCCGCAGAGGCTTTGCGCCAGATCGCCTACTACAAGGACCGCAGCCGCCACGATCCCCGGCGCGTGATGGCATACCGCAATGCCGCCGACATCATCGAGGGTCTCGACGAAGCGGCGCGGGAGCGGCACGGCCAGGCCGGCAGCTGGCAGTCGTTGCCCGGCATCGGGCCCAAAACCGCGAAGGTGATCGACCAGGCCTGGTCCGGCCGCGAGCCCGATGTTCTCGTGGAATTGCGTTCCGCCGCAGAGGATCTCGGCGGCGGTGACATCCGCGCGGCGTTGCGCGGCGACCTGCATCTGCATTCGAACTGGTCCGACGGGTCCGCGCCGATCGAGGAGATGATGGCGACCGCGGCCGCGCTGGGGCACGAGTACTGTGCGTTGACCGACCACTCGCCGCGGCTGACGATCGCCAACGGGCTGTCGCCGGAACGGTTGCGTGCCCAGCTCGACGTCATCGACAGGCTGCGTGACCGGTTCGCCCCGATGCGCATCCTGACCGGGATCGAGGTGGACATTCTCGAAGACGGCAGCCTCGACCAGGAGCCCGAGCTGCTCGAGCGCCTCGACGTCGTGGTGGCCAGCGTGCATTCGAAGCTGTCGATGGATGCCGCGGCGATGACGCGGCGTATGGTTCGCGCCGCGTCCAATCCGCATGCCGACGTCCTGGGCCACTGCACCGGCCGGCTGGTCTCCGGAAACCGGGGCATCCGGCCGGAGTCGAAGTTCGACGCGGAAGCGGTGTTCACCGCCTGCCGCGAGCACGGGACCGCGGTGGAGATCAATTCGCGGCCCGAACGGCGCGACCCGCCGACCCGCCTGCTCAAGTTGGCATTGGACATCGGCTGCGTGTTCAGCATCAACACCGACGCGCACGCGCCCGGGCAGCTCGACTTTCTGGGCTACGGCGCTCAGCGTGCCGTGGACAACGGCGTGCCGGTCGACCGGATCGTCAACGCGTGGCCGGCGGAGAAGCTGCTGGAGTGGACGGGCTCGAATTGAGCCGGCTCAGACCTGTACGGTCTCCGCGGCGGCCGAAACCGGTTCGTCTTTGCGGCCCGCACCATGCAGCACGTTGGCGCCGGCGACGGCCGCGCAGGTCGCGGCCGGAATGAGCAACGCGTAACCGCCCAACTCGGCACCAAACACGATCCCGGCCACGCCCCCTCCCAGGAACAACAGGAGCGTCGTCACCAGGATCGCGGCATTCCATTTCTTGATCCCGTGTTGTCGACTGCGACCGAGCATCAGTCCCAGGTCGGTGACCGTCCCGGTGAAGTGGGTGGTGCGGATCGCCATCCCGCGGAAACTCGAGGTCAGCCCGTTCTGGAGACCGAGGGCCGCGGCGGCCAACAGCGCCTGTACCGCGGTTTGCTCGATCCCCAGCGCATTGATCTGCCGCCTGACAAGAGTCTCCTCCACGCCGGCGGCGGCCAGCACCAGCAGGGCTGCCTCGGTGAGCAGCACGAAGGCGTGCCGGCGGCCCACGAAGGCGTCGGTGGGCGCGAGAACCGCCCCGGCTGCCGTCGCGCCCACCAGGAAGCCCAGAAAGATCGCACCGAGCACGTGGCCTTCGTATAGCCACGGGTTGGCGGTGCTCATGCCCAGCTGCGTGGTGATCGCGGTGAGGTTACCGACCGGCAAGGCCAGGATCAGGAGCGCGACCGCGTTGACGAAGCCCGCTGACAACGCCAGTACGGCGCTGTAACCGAGCAGGATGCCTTCGCGGGGCGGGCCGCTTGCGCGGGCGTGCGGCGGCATCGTGTTCAGTTACTCACTTTCGGGGTCGGGTTGTCACCAGCCTAGCTAGCGGGGCGTCGGACGCGCCACGGCCGAAGACCATCTCACATCAACCTCAAATCATTGAAAACATCTGCGGCGTAGGCGAATTCGAAACGAGGCGCAAACGGCTCAGTCGGGTAGGTGCGGCATCTCCAGCCCGGGGTCGCGGCCCACGAGCACCGCGGGCGTCAGCGCGGATTTGCCGTAGCGATCGCGCACCCGGTCGATCGCCGCGTCGATCGCGAGCCGCGCCTCGTCGTCGCCGAAGGGCAGCGTCAGCTGCTGGGCGCCGCTTCGGTCGATGCCCGACACCGCGAAGCCGACCAGCGTGAGCCCGCGCTGGGCGATCAGGGGCTCGGCCGACGCGACCAGCTGGCGCGCGGCGGCCAGGACCGGCTGCGTCGAGGACGTCGCCCACGGCAGCGTCCGCGACCGCGTCGCCCGGCCGAAGTCGTCGAACCGTAGGCGCAGCGTCACCGTGCGCCCGATGCGCCCGGCGGCCCGCATCCGGCCGGTGATGCGGTCGATCAGGCTGACCACCACCGCGTCGATCTCGACGGGTGACATCGTGTTGCCGGCGCGGCCCAGCGCCCGCTGCGCGCCTACCGACCGGCGACGCGCACCGGTGGTCACCCGCCGGCGGTCGATGTTGCGGGACAGGGCGAACAGCTGGCGGCCCATCGCGCGGCCCAGCAGCGACGCCAGCGCCGATTCGCTCAGCTCGGCGACGTCGGCGACCGTCACCAGCCCGTGGGAGTGGAGTTTGTCCGCCGTCTTTGCGCCCACACCCCAGAGCCGCCGCACCGGCAACGGGTGCAGGAAGGCCAGCTCCCGGTCGGGTGACACCAGCAACAGCCCGTCCGGCTTGGCCTCCTGGCTGGCGACTTTGGCGAGGAACTTGGTGCGGGCGACGCCCACGGTGATGGGCAGCCCGACCCGCGCGCGCACGTCGGCACGCAGCCGTGCGGCGATCTGGACCGGTGTCCCCGAAACCCGGCGCAGCCCGCCGACGTCGAGGAACGCCTCGTCCACCGAGAGCGGCTCAACGATCGGTGTGCAGTCGCGGAACACCTCGAACACCGCCTCGCTGGCGCGGCTGTAAGCCCGCATCCGTGGCGGCACCACCACGGCGTGCGGGCACAGCCGTCGCGCCTGGCCGCCGCCCATCGCGGTGCGCACACCGTAGGCCTTCGCCTCGTAGCTGGCGGCGAGCACCACCCCGCCCCCGACGATCACCGGGCGGCCCCGCAACGTCGGGTCGTCGCGCTGTTCGACGGACGCGTAGAAGGAATCCAGGTCCGCGTGCAGGATGGACGCGTCGCACCGCACGAACATATGTTCGCACGGGCGGGTGACGGCGTCCGATGGTGGCGACCCGCTTCGCCCGGCTACGCGGCGCTTGCGATCGCCACTTAGCCGATGGTGGCGACCCGCTTCGCCCGGCTACGCGGCGCTTGCGATCGCCACTTAGCCGGTTTCGCCGTAGATGCTGGTCACCCAGATGTGGGTGAGGGTGTCGACCACCCGGGCCTCGTCGACCGCCGGCGTCTCGGCGGACAGCGCGGCCATCATTGTGCGCTCGTTCATCTGGTTCAGTGAGGTCGCCAGGTCCGCCGCCGGAATCGTTTCCGGAGCGGCGCCGCGAGCGCGTTCTGCGGTGATCATGGCCGCCGTCTGGTCGATCCACTTCTGCATGAACCCCAACCACACGACCCGCAACTCGGAGCTCGTCGCCAGGGCCTCGGTGGCGGCGCGGGCCAGTCGGCGGTGCGAACTGAACGCCGTGAAGAACGCCTTGATGCCGTTACGCCACACGCGGCGGGGATCCTCCGGCAGCCGTTGGACGGCGCCGTCGAATTCGGAGTCGGCGCGCGCGATCACCGGCTCCAACAGGGAGAGCAGCACCGCTTCCTTGGACTTGAAATAGAAGTAGAACGTCGGGCGCGACAGCCCCGCCCCTTTGGCCAGGTCGTCGACGGAGATGTCGGTGAACGAGCGCTGCTCCAGCAGCCGTTCGGCGGTCGCCAGGATCGCCTGCTCACGGTCGTCGCCCGAGGGCCGGATGGCGCGGCGGCCACGCAGGGCACGGGTCTGGCCGGCGGTAGTCACGCCAGTTACTTTACACAGCGTCGAAAGTTTCGACACAGCGTTGACTCCATCGACAGCGCGTTGATAGCGTGGCCGCATGAGTGAGCACCTTGACGTGATCATCGTGGGCGCCGGCATCTCCGGGATCAGCGCGGCGTGGCACCTGCAGGAGCGCTGCCCGACAAAGAGCTACGCAATCCTCGAACGCCGCGACGACCTGGGCGGCACCTGGGACCTGTTCAAATACCCGGGCATCCGGTCGGATTCCGACATGTTCACCCTCGGGTTCCGGTTCAAGCCCTGGCACTCGGCGCAGTCGATCGCCGAGGGCGCCGACATCAAGAACTACATCAGGGAGACCGCGGTCGAGAACAAGATCGACCGGCACATTCGCTACCGCCAGCGCGTCGCCGCCGCCGACTGGTCCGACGCCGAGAACCGCTGGACCCTGACCGTCGAGTCCGATGGCAAACAGCGCGAGCTGACGTGCTCATTCCTGTTCGCCTGCACCGGCTACTACAACTACGACGAGGGATATTCGCCGGCCTTCCCCGGGGCCGAGGACTTCGAGGGCCAGATCGTCCACCCGCAGCACTGGCCGGAGGACCTCGACTACACGGGCAAGAAGGTCATCGTCATCGGCTCCGGAGCAACCGCCATCACGCTTATCCCGGCCCTGGTGAACACGGGCTCCGGCCACGTCACGATGCTGCAGCGCTCGCCGACCTACATCGGCTCGTTGCCCGGCGTCGACCCGTTCGCCGAGCAGGCCAACCGGCTGCTGCCTGGCCGCCTGGCGCACATCGCGAATCGCTGGAAGGCCATCGCGTTCAGCACCTTCCAGTACCAGCTGTCGAGGAAGCGCCCGGCCTACATGCGCAGGACGTTGATGACCATGGCCAAGCGGCGCCTGCCGGAGGGCTACGACGTCGAAAAGCATTTCGGCCCGCGGTATAACGTGTGGGATCAGCGGCTTTGCCTGGCCCCCGACGGTGATTTCTTCCGCACCATCCGGCACGGCAAGGCCGACGTCGTCACCGACACCATCGACCGGTTCACCAAGACGGGGATCAGGCTCACGTCGGGCGAGGAGCTGCAGGCCGACATCATCATCACGGCAACGGGATTGAACATGCAGTTGCTGGGCGGGGTGCGGCCCACCCGAAACGGCGAGCCGATCGAGCTGACATCGTTGATGACCTACAAGGGCCTGATGTTCTCCGGGGTGCCCAACTTCGCGATCACCTTCGGCTACACCAACGCGTCGTGGACGCTGAAGGCCGACCTGGTCTCCGAGTTCGTCTGCCGGCTGCTGAACTACATGGACGACAAGGGATTCGACTTCGTAGAGCCGCAGCATCCCGGCGCCGACGTCGACGAATTGCCGTTCATGGACTTCAACCCCGGCTATTTCCAGCGCTCGATGCACCTGCTGCCGAAGTCGGGGTCGCGCGCGCCGTGGCGGCTCAAGCAGAACTACTTCTTCGACATGCGCACCATCCGGCGCGGCAAGGTTGACGACGAGGGCCTGCGGTTCGCGAAAAAGCGTGCGCCGGTTGCGGTTTAGGGCTTGACGACGACGATGCCGTCGTCGTCGCTGTAGGCGATCTCGCCGGGTATGAAGGTCACGCCGCCCAGCGTGATCTCGACGTCGCGCTCGCCGGCCCCGGTCTTGCTGCTCTTGCGGGGGTTGGTGCCCAGCGCCTTGATGCCGATGTCGAGGCCGCGCAGCGCGGCGGCGTCACGCACCGCGCCGTTGACGATGAGGCCGGCCCAGGCGTTGGAGCGGGCCAGCTCGGCGATGACGTCGCCGACCAGCGCCGAGTGCAGCGAGCCGCCGCCGTCGATCACCAGCACGCCACCCGCACTCGGCTGGGAGAGCACGGATTTCAGCAGCGCGTTGTCTTCGAAGCAGCGCACCGTGCTGATCGGCCCGGCGAATTGGTGGCGGCCGCCGAACTGGCGGAATTGGACGTCGCAACTGCGTACGTCGGGTCCGATGTCGTCGACGAGGTCGGCGGTCGGCTGGAAGGACACGGTCACGTCTGACACGGTAGCGGTACGAGGGCGCTCAGTGGCGCCGCAGCTGCCGGATCAACAGGATCGCCAGCAGGCTGGCGGCCAGGGCAACGATCAACGGCACGGGCGACTGGCTCAGGACCGAGTCGCGAACATCCGGAGATACCGGGTTGTTGGCGGCTTCTACGGTGAATTTCGCTTGTGCCGCAGCGTCTTTGGCGGCCGCGGTGAGGTCGCCGTTGCTGTCGATTCGCTGCTGCACCTCGAGCGGTGGCTCGGCGGCCTTTGCGGGGGGCTGGACGGCCTTGGCGGGTGCCTTCTTCGCGGGCGCCTTCTTGGCCGGCGCCTTTTTGGCGGGCGCCTTTTTCGCAGGAGCTTTCTTGGCGGGAGCTTTCGCGGCCTTCTTGACCGCCTTGGCCGGAGGCTTCTCTTCCGGCGGCGGGGTCGATGTGCCGTCGGGTTCGCTGTTGGGTTGGTCCTGCGGGTCTGCCATGCGGCCGCTCCTTGAGCAATTCTTCAATAGTTCTCTAGCCCACGCGGGTCTTCGAACCCATCATGCCAGCACCAGTGCGGGCGCCTCGGCCGCCGGTCATGGTCGGCGCCGCAGCGCCCACACGGCGCCTCCGGCGACGAGCACCGCCGCCACCACGACGAACGGCCACACCGGGACCGCCGAGTCCCGGCCTCCGGCGTGGGCGCCGCCCGCGGGAGGTCCGGGCGTGCCGGTGCCCGGTGCGGTCAGCCGAAACGACCAGGAGCCGGCGACCACGTGGCCGTCGGCGGAGGTCACCCGGTAATTCACGGTGTAAGTCCCGGCCGGCCCCAGCGGCCGCAGGCCGATGCCGACCACCGCGCCCTGCACCGTGGGGTCGCCGGCGGACCACACGTTGCCGTCGGGCCCGACGACGGTCATGGCCGCGAACGTGGTCTGCAGCTGTTCGTTGAAGGTGGCGCTGACCCGCTCGGGACCGGTCGTGAGGACCGCGTTGTCGGCCGGATCGGTGGAGACGCGAGCGGCGTGCGCCGATGCCGCCGGCGCCGTCAGGGTGGCGATCATCAGCAGGGCGCCGACGCATACGGCGGCCGCCAACCGCCTCATGTCCGTCGGCGGATCAGCGCAATGCAGACTCCCAGCGCGGCAAGAACCAGGGCCGCGCCGCCCAACAGTCGCGCGGTGTTGTCCGCGGATCTGGGCTGCGGCGGCGCGGTCGCCTGCCCGGCCGGCTGGCCGGCGGCCGGATGGTGGTCGTGCGACGCCACGGGTCCGGCGGCCAGCGCCAGCGTAGGTGCCGGGTATTCGGGTTCGCCGCCGCCGGGCTGCGGCGGCTGGTCCCACTTCACGACCGTGCCGTCCGAATAGGTCTGCGTGGCCGGAAAGCTGATGGTCTCGGTGTCGGGCAGCTTCACCGAGAGCCGGAACAGCGCGAATTGATCGGCCCCGATCCCGCCGCCCGGTGCGGCCGTCCAGGCCACGGAGTGCACGGCGCCCGATGCCGCGTCGCGGTCGAGCTTGGTCGTCCACCCCGGCATGCTCTCGGCCCGCGCCGAGGCCACGTTGGGCAGGGCGACACTCAGCGCGGTGGTTAGTGCGCCCGTGTTGGATTCGTTGGGCACCTGAAAGGTGACGACTGCCATGGCGCCGCGCACCGCGTCGTCACTGCTGGCATGGACGTGTGCCCAGGCCGCCGGCAGGTGCGCCGCCGAGGCCAGGTAGAGGGCGACGGCGGCGGCCACCGCGATCGGGAAGCGGGCCATCGTCGAGGGTTTGCGCCGGTGCATGCGTGCGTCAGCTCAGCCCGAGCCGGGCCATCAGGTCCGCCTCGATGCCGTCGAGCTGCGACGAGATCGCGGCGTGGGCCGCCCGGCGTCGCGCGGCCGGCATGTTCTCCGCGGCGGTGACAGCCGCCGACAGATCGGTGAGCCGCTCGGTGATGGCCGCTACGAACTGTTTGGTTTCGGCGTCCTTGGGCTTCTTGTCCTGCACGGCCCGCAGCGACTTCTCCGCTCCGGCGATCCGGGCCGACAGCTGCGCGCCGTGGCCGGAGAACTGCCCGATCTGGGCCAGCGGGATCCCGAGTCGGTCCGCGCGGCGCTGATCGATCAGCGCACGCGCCGAGACCGCGCCGCGATAGATGACCGGCGTGAGGACCGGCGCAAGCAACCGGGACACGGTCAGCGCCCGCCTGATGCGCGTCGGCGAAAAGATCTTGCCCTCCCGCGCCGCTTTGAGTTCGGTCTCGGCGACCTTCAACGCGGTCCGGTCGCTGTCCCGTTGGGCTTTGATCTGCGCCCTGAGGGCCTTCGCCTCCGCACGGTGGGCCGCCTTGTAACGGCGGGTCTCGTTCTTGGCGGCGAGCTTGGCCTCCAGCTTCGCGCGGGCCTTGATCGCACGGGCTTCGGCGCGACGCGTCGCGCGACTCTTTCGCTTGCGGAACAGGCCCATACCCGGCCGCCTCCCCAGTCTCTCGTGGACTATCGCTTTCGCGCGTGCGCGATCCGTGAGCCAACCCTAATCGGGATGGGCGGGCGGGAGCCCTCCAGGTCGGGGCCGGACGGGCGAGTGCGGGCGCGGGCTCGCGCTATGCGTCCAAGTGCTCCGCGCGGCGCAGCTCGTTGACCCGCTGCATGACCTCGTGCTGGGCCTCGGGGGACAACTCGGATGCGCGCAGCGCAATGCGGCGCACCCCGTCGTCGCGGATCGTGGCCAGGAACGACAGCTCCGTGTCGAGCTTCTCGTAGTACTCGTCGTCGGTGAAGTAGGCCGGCTTGATGCGGAAGAAGTTGGCCAACGCGGCCATGGTCGCCGCCGACGGGTTGGTGCGGTTTCCCGACCGCAACTGCGAGAGGTAGGGAGCCGACATCGTGACGCCCTCAGCCTTGAGCGCCGCGATCACTTCCGCGGAGGTGTGCGGCCCGCGTCCGGGCGGATACACCGTGTCGAACAGGCGGTTCAGGCGAGCAGCGAACGTCGTGCTCATTGGATATGACCTCCACTTGGCTGTAGAAGTGAACTATTACCTAGGTGTATTTGCTGATCATGGTAGCGAGGGTTGGTAGACCTCACCAGGTGCAAACCCCCAGGTATTCGGGCCGGGCGTAGCTGTAGCTTGCCGATGCCACACTTGACGAGCGTCTAACTGATTCGCTGAGGTGTCCACTAAATCAGCGAAACTCACAGGTTATACGCAGAATTCGGCCTTCGGCCCGAGGTGGCGGGGCGGCGGCTCCGCGCCCGGTGAAGTGTAAGATGCGGACGTGCTGGGCGGGCGCACCGCAACGGGGCAGCAATTTATGATTGCTTAACGCCTTATTTGCTGCCGGGTCCGTGCCTCGCGCGGAAATCGGCGCGCGTGGCCGGGTCGGGGATGTGGATCGGCGTTCGTCAGGCGGTATCAGCGGCCGACCGGGCCGGACCACGGGCGTGGCGTGCGCGAACTGGCCGACCGTGACAGCGACCCCTTCAGCCCGACCGGGCCGGGCGTGCCCGGGGTGGTGTGCGGGCACCGGGTCGAACGGTTAAGCCGCAAGCAGCATCGCCAGAATCGCGGTGTCCGGGTGGGAGATGGGGTCCACACCGACTCGGCTCACCATGGATGTGATGGTTCCATCGGCCTCGGCCTCCACCCAGGCCGCCCGATGCTCGAGTCCCAGATATGGCAACCCGGGGAGCAGGACGCATCCCGACGCCGCACCGCTGCACTCCGGCAGGGAAGGTGTGGTCTCTGAAGGGGGATGCAACATCAGCAACGCCGGGGGCTGGTGATCGGCGAAATAGCCTGGCTGGATTGCCGATTCACCGAAGACGGTGCCCTCGGCGAGGACCAGGCCGACGGTGCCCGGCTCGGGGGCGTCGGGTAACTCCTCCCGGGCGCCGAACACCGTTGTCGTCGAGAGCAATCCGGGCAACGACGCCACCCTGACCGCGACCATGAGCAACTGGGCCCACTCTTTGGTCGAATCGGGCCAACGCCCGGAGATCACAAACCCTTTCAGGGCACCACGAGCATGGAAAGGGGAAACCCCTATCGGGCGGTCAGACCCAGTCTCCATTTCGACCTCCGCGCGACGCCTCCGTCCGATTAACCACACTGGTAACTCGAATGATTAAGCATGCCTGCGGGTTCGGCACCGTGCAACCCGACACGGCCAGTGGCGCACATGTTCTCGGAATGCCCGATTTCCGGCCGGACAAACGACAGGGGCGCCGCGCATGCCGCGCGACGCCCCTGCCGATCGAGGTGGACTCAGCCGAAGATCAACCCGCCGGTTTTCGACGTGGCGGCCGCGTACCGCTTCTGTACGTCGGCCCAGTTGACGACGTTCCAGAAAGCCTTGACGTAGTCCGCCTTGACGTTCTTGTACTGCAGGTAGAAGGCGTGCTCCCACATGTCGACCTGCAGCAGCGGAATGATGCCGAGCGGGACATTGGCCTGCTGGTCATACAGCTGGAAGGTGAGCAGTCGGTCGCCGAGCGTGTCATAGCCCAGCACCGCCCAGCCCGACCCCTGAAGGCCGTTGGCGGCCGCGCTGAATTGGGCGCGGAACTTGTCGAACGACCCGAACTGGTCGTCGATCGCGGCGGCCAGGTCGCCGGTGGGCTTGTCGCCGCCGTCCGGCGACAGGTTCTTCCACCAGATCGAGTGGTTGACGTGGCCGCCGAGATGAAACGCGAGGTTCTTTTCATTCAGGAAGATCGCGGCGTGGTCGTCGTTGGCGCGCGCCTCTTCGAGTTTGGCAACGGCGTCGTTCACGCCCTTGACGTACGTGGCGTGGTGCTTAGTGTGATGGATCTCGTTGATCTGACCCGAGATGTGCGGTTCCAACGCTGCATAGTCCCAGTCCAAATCGGGCAGGGTGTATTCAGCCACGGCGTTCCTTTCTTCGATTGTCTACTTACGCTCATTCGGCGGGCCTGCCACGCGGCGGCCAGCCGTAGACAACCCTGCTCCATGACTGCACGGACCGCAAGAATGGCTATGAGCCCCGAAGGCGGATACCCGCTCGGGGGCGAATCAAGACACTTGGGATCAAGACAAAACGATGAGGGCGAGGACCGCCAGCAACGCGAGGGCGATCAGCCCGGCACGCAAGGCGGCGACGCTGTAGCTGTGGTTCCACGCGGGCGAGCCGGAGTACGACCTCGAGGGGGCCGGTGAACCCGGACCGAACGAATGCGTGGCCATCAATCGCCTTTCACCCGCTCCTCACCCCGCGACAGTGAGGTGAGTCACAAACAATTTTTCGCGAACGCGATCATAGCGCCTCAGGGCGGGCTTGGAAAACGACGCACTGAACTGCGGGTTGGCGCAGGAGATCCGCCGCAGAATGTGACCGGCGGTCACTCCCGCTGCACTTCGGATGCTTAGCAAGGCAACCCATTTCGCTCAACGGCTGTGGCGGGCTGTCCATGGCAAGGCTAAAGACCGCGGTGTTATCCACATGTCGAACCACGGCTAGCCGGTAGTGCTGTAGTAACGCTGCCCTTACCCACCATCAGTATGTGGATAAACCTGTGGAAACTGTGGATAGTCACGGGCGTTGCATAGATAGCCGACTGGGGGTCCGGCTCGGGCATGCCCGCCGCGTCCCGCGGCGCGCATCGTCGCGAGGCGGCGCTGGATTGCCCCGCTCCTCAGCCCGCCGCGTCCCGCGGCGCGCATCGTCGCGAGGCTAGGCTAGTCCGGTGATCCAGGTGTGCTCCCAATGCGGCACGCGGTGGAACGTGCGCGAGCGGCAACGCGAATGGTGTCCCCGCTGTCGGGGAGCGCTGATGGCGCCGTTGGCGGACGCGCCGGCGCCCGACCCGCGGTGGGGCACAACCAACGCCGCGCCGGCGAGCCGGCCGTCCGGGCCGCCGAAATGGCAGCGCACTCCGCCGCGGCTACCGCCGGGCTTCCGCTGGATAGCGGTGCGTCCGGGCGCCGCTCCGCCCACCAGACGCGGGCGGCGTCCGCTGGGCCCCACTCCGCGTTATGCCGTGATGCCGCGCTGGGGCCTGGCCGACCGCATCGAGCCAACGCCGGCGGCCGCCCAAACGGCCGCGCACGCGCCGTCGGCGCCGATGATCCGCACCACGCTGTTCGTCAGCGTGCTCACCCTCGGGATCGCGGCCCTGGTCTACGCGGTGCGATACGTGCTGTTGATCATCAACCGGAACACCTTGTTGAACTCCTGGGTCGCCGCCGGGGCGGACTGGCTCGGCATCCTGGCCAGCGTCGCCGCGATCGCGGCGGTGTTCATTTCCGGCGTGATGCTGATCCGCTGGCTGATCGCCCGCCGCGCCGCCGTGTTCGCGTATCACGGTCTGCCCGAGCCGCGGTCCACCCGAACGCTGTGGGCGGGGTGCGTCGTGCCGCTCGCCAATCTGTTGTGGGCGCCGGTCTACGTCATCGAGCTGGCGATCCTGGAGGAGCACTACGGCCGGATACGTCGGCCCATCGTCCAGTGGTGGATCGCGTGGGTCGCCAGCTACCTGGTCTCCGGCTTCGCCATGGCGACCAGCTTCGCCAGGGATGCCCAGGGCATCGCCAACAACACGATGACGATGGTTTTCGCTTACCTGCTCGCCGCGCTCACGGTGGCCGCGGCCGCCCGGGTCTTCGAGGGCTTCGAGCGCAAACCGGTAGAGCGGCCCGCGCACCGCTGGGTTGTGGTATCCGACAACCCGGCGCCGACATCGCGCCCGGTTGAGCTGGAGGGGCAGGAAGCGGCAGCATTAGGCGTATGACGTGGGCCGAGGAGGTGCTCGCCGGGCACCCCTTTGTGGTAGCCCACCGCGGCGCGTCGGCGGCTCGGCCCGAACACACGCTGGCCGCCTACGACCTCGCCCTCAAGCAGGGCGCCGACGGCGTGGAATGCGACGTGCGCCTGACTCGCGACGGCCACCTGGTGTGCGTCCATGATCGCCGGCTGGACCGGACGTCGACCGGGGCCGGCTTGGTCAGCACGATGACTCTTGCTGAGCTGCGCGAGCTCGAGTACGGGGCATGGCACGACAGCTGGCGCGAAGACGGCACCCACGGTGACACCAGCCTGCTGACGCTGGACGCCCTGGTCTCACTCGTTCTGGACTGGCGGCGGCCGGTCAAGCTGTTCATCGAGACCAAGCACCCGGTCCGCTACGGCTCGCTGGTGGAAACGAAGCTGCTGGCGCTGCTGCACCGGTTCGGCATCGCCGCTCCTCCCTCCGCGGACCGGTCCCGCGCGGTGGTGATGTCGTTCTCGGCGGCCGCGGTCTGGCGGATCCGGCGGGCCGCTCCGCTGCTGCCGACCGTGCTGCTCGGTAGGACCGCGCGCTACTTGACCAGCGGCGCGGCCACCGCCGTCGGCGCCACGGCGGTCGGGCCGTCGCTGGCGACGTTGAAGGAATATCCCCAGCTCGCGGACCGCGCGATCGCCCAGGGCCGTGCCGTGTACTGCTGGAATGTCGACGAGTACGACGATCTCGACTTCTGCCGTGACGTCGGGGTGGCGTGGCTTGCCACCCACCACCCGGGCCGGACGAAGGCGTATCTGCAGAATGGCCGCGTCGGCGAGGGCCGCGACTAGTCCGGCGGAGCCGTCGGCGCGGGCGCGTCGGAGGCCAGCGCCTCGAACAACCGGCTGGCCTCGTCGTGGTTCCACACCACCACCGATCCGGCGTCGCTGTTGGTGAACTCCGCGATCGGGACGGTCATGGTGGTGGGGGAGCCGTGCAGTCCCCAGCCGAGGCGAGCCAGGTCCCAGACATGGTCGCCGCGGTCTACGGTCAGCGCGTCGGCGACCGCGCGCGGCACCGAGTACCAGCGCCACGGGTTCAGCCACACCGCGGGGCTGCCGGCTGCGCGCAGCAGCGCCGCGACGAATTGCTGCTGGTTGACCATCCGGTCCAGGTCGGCCCGCGGGGTGTCGCGTGTCCTGACGTACCCGAGGGCGTTGCGGCCGTTGAGCTTCTGGCAGCCGGCGGGCAGGTTGATCCCCGCGAGCGGGTCGTCGAGTGGAGCCGTCGGACATACCGTCACCCCGCCCAGGGCGTCGACCACGCCGGCGAACCCGCCGAATCCGATCTCGGCGTAGTGGTCGAGGCGCAACCCCGTGGCCTGCTCCACCGTCTGAACCAGCAAGCCGGCCCCGCCCATCGCGAAGGCGGCGTTGATTTTGTCCTTGCCGTGGCCGGGAATGGGGACGTAGGAGTCCCGCGGTATCGACACCATCGTCACCCGCCCGCCGGACCACAGCTCGGGCAGGTGCACCAGCAGGATGGTGTCCGTCCGGCTGCTGCCGATGTCACCGCCGGTGGCCAGGTTCTCCTGCTGCTCGGGGCTGAGCCCTTGGCGGCTGTCGGAGCCGACCAGCAACCAGTTCGTCCCCCGCCCTGGTCCGGGGCGTCCCGGATAGTCGGTGAGAATGTCGTCGCGGTGGAGCCTGCTGTCGAACCACACGGCCCCGCATACCGCACCTATGCCGACCAGCAGGACGCCGATCACCAGGGCCGAAGCGACCGCCCGTGTCCAGCGGCGCCAGCCGCGCCTGCGACGTGGCCCCGGCGCGGCGGGCCGGGGCGGCGGGCCGGGTGGTTGTCGGGTGCGCGGCGCCGGTGGGACGGCGCGAGGCGGCGGGGGTGCTGGAGGTGGCGGCGTGGGCCGACGCAGCGGCGTGGTCTGTTCGGCCGGTGTCGGGGGGTGGACCCGGCGGCGAATCACCGGCGACGGCTCGGTACGCGGGTCGGGCCGCTGCGCTGGTCGATCGCCGTTCACCCGGTTAACCTACGCGGCCGGGGCGGCCCGACACGACCGGCTTCGGCTACCGGCGGGCGTGCAGGCCGTTGATGAACGGACACCCCATCAGTACCCGGATGGCCTGGCTCAGTCCGGTCATGTCGTCCACCGGCTTGTGGAAGGGCAGCCGGACGTCGTGGTCGCGGTCCTTGCCTTCGACGCGGAATCGCACGCCGTAGCGGTCGAGCCCGAGGGGGCGGACCTGCCCGCGGCGCAACGGCGCCGGGAGCCGGGACACCAGCCGCGCAACCACGTCGCTGTGTGCGGTGTCCAAATGCCACAACAGGTTCGACTCGATCTCACAGAACGGGTCGGGCCGTGCCGCGAGGAGATCCTCGACGCTGACGGGCTCGGCGCCGGTGGAGTCGGTGACGACGACGGACGCGACCTCCAGCCGGATCAAAGTGTACCGGGGCTCCTGCCCGTGCGACGGCGCGCACCGCGGGGTGTCGACCTGAAGCAACGCCGGGTGTGGCCACTCGGCGGCGATCAGGTCGACCGTCTCGGCGACCTCTTCCGGGTGGAAATCGTGCAGGCGCCCGCGCACCCACACCAGTGAGCGCACCGGCTCCCGCAGCGGCAGCGGCGCGTAGTCGGTCAACTCGAGGAGCGCCTGCGATCCCGCGACGCCGCGTTCCGGGTGGCCGTCGGGCTCACTCGGAAGCGCCAGCGCGAACGACCCGTCGGGCAGGAGGTGATGGATGGGCGTCACGACCGGGTCCTGGCGCGGATGCGTGGTTTCCAGCGCCAGGAGCGCGCCGCCGGCGCGCACGCACGCGCTGCGGATACGTTCGGCCGTCGTCGGGGCGGGGCACGTCAGCGGTAACACCGGTCTCCTTAAATTAGGTAAGCCTAAGTTAACTTAACCCGGGGGATGCCGCAAGAGCCGTTTGGTGATGGTCGCCGCTAGGGTTGGGGCGTGGTCCGCATCGCTTATCTCGGTCCGGAAGGGACCTTCACCGAGGCGGCGCTGTTGCAGATCACGGCCGCCGGCCTGATTCCCGGCCAGGCGCCCGGCGAGGTCCGGCGCCTGCCGATCGACAGCACCGCCGCGGCGCTGGACACGGTCCGGGAGGGCGGTGCCGAATACGCCTGCGTGCCCATCGAGAACTCGATCGACGGCTCGGTGACCCCCACACTCGACAGCCTGGCCATCGGCTCGCCCCTGCAGGTATTCGCCGAGACCACGCTGGACGTCGCATTCACGATCGTTGTCCAGCCGGGTCGCACCGCCGCCGATGTGCGCACGCTGGCGGCGTTTCCCGTGGCGGCTGCGCAGGTGCGGCATTGGGTCGCCACGCACCTGCCCGACGCCGAGCTGCGGCCCGCGTACTCCAACGCCGACGCGGCTCGTCAGGTGGCCGAAGGGCAGGCCGACGCCGCGGTGACGTCGCCGCTGGCCGCCACCCATTGGGGGCTGGCCGCGCTGGCCGAAGGCGTGGTCGATGAAGCCAACGCGTGCACCCGCTTCCTTTTGGTCGGCCTACCGGGGCCGCCGCCGGCCCGCACCGGCGCCGACCGGACGTCGGTGGTGCTGCGCATCGACAATGCGCCCGGTGCGCTGCTGGGCGCGCTGACCGAATTCGGGATCCGTGGCATCGACCTGACCCGGATCGAATCCCGCCCGACCCGGACGGCGCTGGGAACCTACGTGTTCTTCGCCGACTGTGTGGGCCACATCGACGACGACGCGGTGGGCGAGGCACTCAAAGCGCTGCACCGGCGTTGTGCAGATGTGCGATACCTGGGATCTTGGCCGACGGGCTCGCCCGCGGGTGTGCTGCCGCCGCCCGCCGACGAGGCGGCTCGCTGGCTGGCGCGGCTCCGAGAGGGCAAACCGGAAACCACTGCCGGGGGGATCGAGCTATGACCGGCCGGCTGGTGCTGCTGCGACACGGCCAGTCCTACGGCAACGTCGAGCGCAGGCTGGATACCCGTCCCCCCGGGGCCGAGCTGACGCCGCTGGGCCGCGACCAGGCCCGTGCCTTCGCCCGCGGGGCGGTACGCCCGTCGCTGCTGGCTCACTCGGTGGCGATCCGCGCGTCGCAGACCGCGGGGGTCATCGGCGGCGAACTGCAGATGGCCGCCACCGAGGTCGCCGGGATTCACGAGGTCCAGGTCGGCGGGCTGGAGAACCGCAGCGACGACGACGCGATCGCGGAATTCAACGCGATCTACGAACGGTGGCACCACGGTGACCTCGGCGTCCCGCTGCCCGGCGGGGAAACCGGCAACGACGTCCTGCACCGCTACGTGCCGGTGCTGACCGACCTGCGGCTGCGCTACCTCGACGACCATGACTGGACCGGCGACATCGTCGTCGTCAGCCATGGCGCCGCCATCCGGCTGGCCGCCGCGGTGCTGGCCGGGGTGGACGCTGGCTTCGCGTTGGACAACCACCTGGACAACGCCGAATCGGTGGTGTTGGCTCCCATCACCGACGGGCGCTGGAGCTGCGTGCGGTGGGGCAGCCTGACGCCCCCGTTCTACCCCGAGGCCGAGGCGACCCCCGTTGCGGACGCGGTGCATTCGAGCACCGACCCGATGGGCTGACGGTCGGTCAAACGGCCAGCGCGACGGATTCGAAGCAGTCGCAGCCGACCGCGTCGCAGTCGACGACGAACGCGTGCGGCAACAGCTCGGGGCTGAAGCAGTCCGGCTCCGTGCATTCCGAGCGGCGCAGGGCGTGGCGAATGATGGTGCCGTGACAGTGATCTAGACCCGCCCGGCAGTCGCGGCAGTCAGCACTCATGAGCCGTTCATAGCACCGGGCGCGGACAAATCCGGGATGCCGCGCCCGGGAACTCGGCGCGGCTTACGTTGTCAGGCCCAACCCAGCTCTTCCAGCCGGTCGTCGTCGATGCCGAAGTGGTGCGCGATCTCGTGGATCACGGTGATCGCCACCTCTTCGACGACCTCGTCTTCTGATTCGCAGACGTCCAGCAGCGCCTCGCGGTAGATGGTGATCGCGTCGGGCAGCGACCCGGCGTAGTCGGAGTCACGCTCGGTCAGGGCGACCCCTTCGTACAGCCCGAGCAGCTCGCCGTCCTCGGGGTGGCGGTCGTCGACCAGAACGACGACGTTGTCCATCGCCGCCGCCAGTTCGGGTGGGATCAGGTCGAGCGCGTCGGAAACCAGTTCGTCGAACCGCTGCGGGTCCATCCGCGCGGGCACTCGGTCAACCCCCGGGTGCCGGCCCGGGGGGCGGTGCCTCCCCGGCCGGAGGCGCTCCGGCGTCCGGGGGAGGAGGAGGCGCCTGGGGCGGCGCCCCGGCATCGGCGGGGGCCGGCACCCGGGGGTTGACCGAGTGCCCGCGCGGATGGACCCGCCGCGGTTCGACGAACTGGTTTCCG
>NZ_LZJM01000177.1:0-28678 GCF_001667665.1 Mycobacterium sp. E342 | reverse complement strand
GGCCGGGACCGTGTTCAACATGACCGCCGACGACTACTACAACCTGACCGACATCACCCGGGTGTTGTCGGAGCGCTACGGCTACCGGTTCGACTACCACGACATCGGATCGTTCGCCGCCGAGATGAACCGTCGGTGCACGCCGCGGGACCCGATCTACCCGCTGGTCGACTTCCTGACCCGCTCGGCGGACAAGATCGCGGCCATGCGCGACAAGCGCTACGGCAACACCCAGTACCAGCGTGCGCGCGCCCTGGCCGACGTCCGCCTGCGCGAACCGGCCCTGACCGAGACGGTCGACAACCTGGTCCGGTTCTTGCGTAGCGAGCGCCTGATCACCGAGGCTGAGGACGAGGCACGCAGCGCCTAGCCCGCAGCGGGTCGCCGCGCGACAACCACCAGGGGGTCCACCATGTTCACCGTCGATGACCAGGCCACGGGTCCGCATCACGCTTCGCTCGACCACGAGCGGATCGTGCTGCAGGCGCGTGACGTCGACTTCGACTGGGCGACGCTGCCGTTCTACTACGTGCCCAACGAGCCCTTCACCACCCACTTCTGCAATGTGCTGCATCTGCTGCTGCCCGCCGGCGAGGAGTTCATCGTCGACGCGTTCAAGAACACGCTGTCGCTGATCAAAGACGATCAGCTGCGGCTGGACGTGCAGGGCTTCATCAGCCAGGAGGCCATGCACTCCCAGGCGCACTCGGGCGTGCTGGACCACTTCGCGGCCAAGGGTGTGGACGTCACGCCGTTCACCGACCAGATGGCGTGGCTGTTCTCCCAACTGATCGGCGACCGGCCCGGCTGGGGTCGGCGACGACGGCAGAGCTGGCTGCTCGAGCGGGTGTCGATGGTGGCGGCCCTCGAGCACTACACCGCCATCCTGGGCGAATGGATCCTCGACACCCCGCAACACGACGCCTTCGGCACCGACCCGGTGATGCTGGACCTGCTGCGCTGGCACGGCGCGGAAGAGGTCGAACACAAGGCGGTCGCCTTCGACACCATGAAGCACCTGGGCGCCGGGTATTGGCGCCAGGTGCGCACCCAGCTGCTGGTGACGCCCGCGCTGCTGTGGTTGTTCATCCGGGGCGTGCGGTTCATGTACTCGGTCGACCCCTACCTGCCGCCGGGCACCAAGCCGCGCTGGCGCGACTACTTCAGCGCGGCGCGCCGGGGTCTGGTGCCCGGGCCGTTCCAGTTCCTGCGGGTCATCGGCGCCTACTACACGCCCAGTTTCCATCCGTCCAAACTGGGCGGGGTGGGGCGCGCGGTCGACTACCTGGCCCGATCGCCCGCGGCGCGCGCGGCGCACTGAGGGCATGCGAGAGATGACTCAATCGAGCACCGTGATCGCCTCCGACGGCGTGTCGCTGGCCGTCCACGCCCACTCGCAGATCGACCCCGGGCGCCCGACGATCTTGGCCATCCACGGCTATCCGGACAACCACCACGTGTGGGACGGCGTCGCCGACGAACTCGCCGGGCGGTTCAACGTCGTGGCCTACGACGTGCGCGGGGCCGGCGAATCGTCCAAGCCGCGCAGGCGCTCGGGATACCGCCTCCCGCAACTGGTTTCCGATATCGGCGCGGTGATCGACAGCCTCGGCGTCGGCCGGGTACACCTGGTGGCCCACGACTGGGGTTCCATCCAGGCGTGGGCCGCGGTCACCGACGACGCGGTGATGGCCAAGGTCGCCTCGTTCACGTCGATCTCCGGCCCGCACCTGAACTACGCGGGCAGGTTCCTGCGGTCCCCGCGCAACCCCCGCGGCGTGTTCGACGTGCTCAAGCAGGCTCTGGCGTCGTCGTACATCTGGTTCTTCCTGTGCCCGGGGGTGCCGGAGCTCGCGATCTGGTCCCGCGCGTCGGTGGCGGTCTTCGCGGGCGTCGAACTGATCGGCCGCCCGCGCGGCGTGGGCCGGGCGCGCGCGGCGACCACCCGGTCGATCCGCGACTATGTCAACGGGCTCAACCTGTACCGCGCCAACATGCCGGCGCCGTTTCTGGCTCCGCCACAACAGCTGCCGCAGACGACCGTCCCGGTGCAGGTGCTGGTGGCGCGGAAGGACTATTTCGTCTCGCCGCCCCTGCAGCGGTTCACCGGCTCGATACCGCCGCACGGCAGGGTCGTCGACGTCGAGGGCGGACACTGGGTGGTGTCCTCCCATCCCGAGATCATCGCCCGGCTGACCAGCGAGTGGGTCAGCCAGGTCACCGGCACCGACATCCGACAGGCATAGGACATCCGTTGTGACGCATACGATTTGGAGTAGCAGGCCCACCGACCTCTACGGTCGCCGCAGGCGCGATCGCCTCTACACGGCGTTGTGGGGGGTGGGCACCCTGTTCGGCGGGATGGCGTCGGCGTCGCGGTGGACTCCGTCGCGGGTCGTGCCGGTGCGGCGGACCAACACCGCGGTGGTCACCCAGCGTGAACTCCTCACGCCCGACGTGGTCGCGTTGACCCTCGCCGACGCCCGGGGCGGGTTGCTGCCGTCGTGGACCCCCGGCGCGCACATCGACGTCCGGCTGGCCTCGGGCCGCCGCCGCCAATACTCGCTGTGCGGTCCGCCCGGGCGGCGCACCGACTACCGCATCGCGGTGCGCCGGATCGCCGACGGCGGCGGCGGCTCGATCGAGATGCACGACACCTTCGACGTGGGCGACACGCTCGAGTTCGAAGGCCCACGCAACGCCTTCTACCTCGTCACCGACGAGCGTGAGGTGTTGTTCGTGATCGGCGGCATCGGCGTGACACCGATCCTGCCCATGATCCGACTCGCTCAGCAACGCGGAATCGACTGGCGGGCAGTGTATTCCGGGCGCAGCCGGGAGTTCATGCCGCTGCTCGACGAGATGCTGGCGATTGCGCCCGAGCGGGTCACCGTCTGGGCCGACGACGAGCGCGGCCGCATCCCCACCGTCGAGGAACTGCTGGCCGACGCCGGGCCGGCGACGGCCGTGTACGTGTGCGGGCCGGCCGCCATGCTCGAATCCGTGCGCAGGGCGCGCGATGAACACGCCGACGCGCCGCTGCACTACGAACGGTTCGGGCCGCCGCCCGTCGTCGACGGTGTGCCGTTCGAGCTGGAGCTTGCCAGGTCGGGGCGTGTGCTCGGCGTCCCGGCGAACCGGTCGGCGCTCGACGTCATGCTCGACTCCGATCCGACCGCGGCGTACTCGTGCCAGCAAGGTTTCTGCGGAACCTGCAAAGTGAAAGTTCTTGCGGGACGGGTCGACCGCCGCGGCCGCGCCCTCGAGGGCGACGGCGAAATGCTGGTCTGCGTCTCGCGGGCGAACGGCGGTCGCCTGGTGATCGACGCCTGAAAACGCGGCAGCGGCAGGGGCTCAGACGGCGTCTTCCGTGTGGTGCGCCGGGTAGGCGTGGACGAGCGCGCTGTTGAGCCTTGGCACGGCGTGCGTCAGTTCGTGCTCGGCGTCATGAGCGATGCGATGGGCCTCCTCGAGGCTGGTGCCGGGATCGATGTCGAGTTCCGCGTCCGCGTGCAAGCGATGCCCTATCCAGCGCATCCGGATGCTCCGCACGCCGCGGACGCCGGGCCGGGCGGCCAGTGCCGCTTCGGCGGTGTCGACGAGTTCGGGGTCCACGGCATCCATGAGCCGGCGGAAGATTTCACGGACCGCCCCGCGCAGCACCGCCAGGATCGCCAGCGTGATGACCAGGCCTATGATCGGGTCGGCTATCGGGTAGCCGAGGGCGACGCCGCCTGCTCCGAAAAGCACGGCCAGAGAGGTGAATCCATCCGTGCGGGCGTGTAGGCCGTCGGCAATCAGGGCGGCCGAGCCGATCCGGCGACCGATCCGAATCCGATAGACGGCGACGACTTCGTTGCCGACGAAGCCGATCAGACCCGCGGCCGCGACCCAGCCGAGGTGCCCGACGGGCACGGGGTGAAACAGGCGCCGGATCGATTCATAGCCCGCGACGAAGGCCGACATCGCGATCATGCCGATGACGAACAAGCCCGCCATATCCTCGGCGCGCCCGTAGCCGTAGGTATAGCGCCGGGTGGCGGCACGGCGACCCAGCGCGAACGCGATCCACAGCGGGACGGCGGTAAGGGCGTCCGAGAAGTTGTGAATGGTGTCGGCGACCAGGGCGATGGACCCGGAAACGACGGCGATGACGACCTGTACGACCGCGGTTGCGCCCAGCCCGAGCAGGCTGATCTTGACCGCCCGAATGCCGACCGCGCTGGTTTCCAGCGCGGTGTCGACGCTGTCGGCGGCGTCGTGGCTGTGCGGGAGGAAAAGTTGCGTCACAAGGCCGCGAAGCCCGTGGGCGTGCTCATGACCGGGACCATGGTGGTGGTCGTGATCGTGCCCGCTATGCGTATTCATCAGCGCGTTGCCCGCTTACCTGCATGCATACGCAGATAATAAGTCACTTGGGTGGTGCACGCGAGCGGGGTCTGGAAGGGATCGTCATCGACGACTTTGGAACGTCCGGCACCTTGCCCGCCGGTCGCGACAAGGACGATGATCGTGACTGACCGCTAAGGAGGGTCAATCATGATGCTCAACAGATTCGCCGCCTGGACCGGGTGGCTGTCCACACTCCTTGCGTTTGCGGCATTGCCAATGGCCCTCTTCGCGGCCGGCACCGGCCACCCCGGTTGGGCGATGGTGGCGGTCGCCGCATTGCTGTCCTGCGTCGGGGTAGGTGCCGGCGTGGTCGGAGCGGTCGTGCACTACGACCACCGACATCACAGAAGCACTCCCCACCTCTTCTAGCGACCCCGACCCGCCTGCGCCCGGATGTGTTCGGGCGCAACCCACTTGTCCGCATTCGCGGCATTGTCTGATGGACGTTCCCGCGGCCGGCTCCAGGCAAGGGTGTGGGTGGTTGTTCTCCATCGCGACCTTTCCGAATGCCACGGTCACGCGGCAGTACGCCCGGCGTAGGGCCATTGGCCACTGTGCGCAGGTGGATAGGATCTCGTACTGAGCCAATTGGAGGTTGCAGGTGACCGATTGGTCCGGTGAACGCTTCGAGGGCCTGCACCCGAGTGACGGACCCGATCGGGACGCGCCCACTGGTGTGGGGCCGGGTCAGCCGGGTCCTGCTGAGCCCATCGACGCGCAGTGGGAGCCGGAAGCGTCAGCGCCTTCCGTCAGGCGGTATTTTCAGCCGCCTCCCGCGGCTCAACAGACACCGAAGCCACGCAAGAGTCGGAAGCGGTTGCTTCTCGGGCTGGCGGCTGCCGCAATGCTGGTGGCGGTGGTAGCCGTTGCAATTATCGCGACGGTCGACCGGGGCGGGGAGGAGGCCGGGAGGTCGGCCGGCGACGCCGTCAAACGGTACCTCGAGGCGCTCGCCCGCGGAGACGCTGAGGCGGCTCTGTTCTACGGCATCGATCAGCCGGCCACCAACGAGTTCCTGACTGATGCGACGCTCAAAAAGCAAGTCGCGCAATGGCCGATCCGAAACATCCGAGTCCTGCACGACAATTCGTCGGATCCCGACACGGCGCTGAGCATGGCACACGTGCACGTCGTTGCCACCTTCGGCGACCAGACCTCTGATGCGGTCCTCAATGTGAGGATGGACCACAACCGTTGGAAGCTGCCGTCGGCGGCGATCAAGTTTTTTCCGGGTTTAGGCGCGTCCATGGGCAATGCCGCCGCGAAGACGGTCACGCTGTTTGGCAGGCCGATCAACGATGCCACGGTCTATGTGTTTCCGGGGTGGATCGACATCGGCACCATGAATCCGTATGTGACGGTGACGATCCCGCCGCTTCTGCTCGACCAACTCACGATGGCGGCCCCTTATTGGGTGTACCCGACCTTCGCGCTGGCGGATAGGGGACGCGACGCGGTGAGCGCGCAACTGGCCGCGGCAATGGTCCGCTGTCAAGAGTCCAGTCTGTTGGCACCCCCTGGCTGCCCGGCACACCTGGACTCCAACGGAGCGGCGGAAGGCACGGCCGTGTGGGGGACCGCCGACTTGAGCGCAATTCGATTGGACAAGTTTGATCCGTACCACATGACCCAGACATTCTCAGGCCAGATCCGCGTGCCAGTCACCGTCAAGACCGCCGGCGGAATGACCAAGCAGGAAGACGTCACCGAAGTCTTGTCGGGGATCGCCGATTTGGCCAAGACCCCGCCCGAAATCACGTTCCGCTAGACACGGCAGCCGACTGGACCGTTCGGCCCTCGCCGATTCCCAAGCAGCACTCGGCGATCGGTCGATCCGGTGAGGCCTAGCAGTTCGCGTGAGGTATACAACCAGTGCTACCGCCGGGGACATTACCGTCCGTGGCCGGTGCGGGAGTTCCGGCGGTGGTGGGAGATGTGGGCGCTGGCGCCACGGTGGACGTGGGCGTCGCGATGGGTGTGGGTGTGCTTGTGTCGCTTAGCAACACGCCGCCGACTCCCGCCGCGAGCGCAACCACGGCCGCGCCGCCGATCAGCGCCACCTTGGTCTTGACATGAGGTTCCACAGGACTCTCCATTCCTTTTCGGTCGTGCCAAAGGCAACGAGGGGACGGGCCGCCGATTCTGTGTGGAGGGAAGGCGCTCCGCGCGCGGTCTGCTAGCAGTTGGCGTGAGGGATACAACCGTTGTCGGCACCGCCGCCCGGAGCGTTGAAGTCCCGGCCGGGCGAACCGCTGGCCGGGGCTCCGGTGGTCGTTGGAGATGGGGTGGGGGCCACGCTGGAGGCGGGCGTCGCGATTGTTCTGGGGGCAGCTGCGTCGCCTAGCAAGACGCCACCGCCGATGCCGGCCGCTAGAGCGACCATGACTGCCCCACCGGCCAGGGCGATCTTGGTCTTGGCTTGAGATTGCATCGAAATCTCCGTTCGTCATCGCCTCAAGTTGTGGCTCCATCATCGCGGGGGATACCCCCCAGGGGTAGGGACTTTAGGCCCTTTCTGCGCGGGGCGATCCCGGCCATGGTGGCCGCGGAGTTGACAACGCGTCGTGTCAATTGCCGGTCGCGCCGGCGGGGAGTCTGGGGTCAGCTTCGCGCGAACCCGATCGTGGTGTAGTCCACGTCCGCGATGCCGCTTGCCCCGAAGTTGGCCAGGGCGCTGCGTACCGCGACAACGCCTGCCGATTGGGTCAGTGGCAGGCTGAATCCTTCAGCCCAGATGAGCTCGTCGACCTCGTTGGCCAATGCGCGCGCCTTGCGCGGATCAAGTTCTTCGAGCGTTGCCTCGATTTTGGCATCGATCTCGTGAGTGCCGATCTTCCCAAAGTTGTTCTGCCCGCCCGATGCGTAAATCGTTGCGAGCGCTGAGAGCGGAAAGGCGTCGCCGACCCAGCCGAATTCGGCAACGTCGAAAGCGCCAACGTTGACGTAGTTGCTGAAGAAGTCGCTGCCGGCTTTGGGGCGGAGGTCGAGTCTGACGCCGATCTGGGCGAGGCTGTGTTGCGCGATCAAAGCGGTTTGCCGGTTGCTTGGTTCGTCATAGAACAAATCGACGATGACGAGTTGGCGGCCGTCCTTTTCGCGGACGGGCCCGTCGAGCTTCCAACCCAGCGCGTCGAGTTCTCGTTTCGCTGTCTCCGGATCGTAGGGGACGATGGCGCCGTGGTCTTGATAGCCGTCCTGCCCGGCTACGTAGATGTGGTTGTTCAAGGGGACTGGGTCGTCCGTCAGACCGTGCTCGGTCACCTTCGCGATGGTCAGTCGATCGATCCCCTTCGCAACGGCGAGGCGCAGCGCCGGGTCCGCCAGGATCGACCCGGGGGCACCATTGAAGGTGAAGTGATAACAATTGGGCGCCGGAGCCCGCCGGATCGAGATGCCCGGGGTGCGACGCGCGATCGTCAGTTGGTCCAGTGTCCCCACGATGGTCGCGTCGATCGTGTTGTTCTGAAGCGCCGGCGCTCTGGCGGTCTCGTCGAGCACCAGATAAGAGATTTTGTCGAGGATCGCCGGCTCCCCCCACCATTTAGGGTTGCGGCTCAAAACAATCCGCTGCTTGGCCCGATCCAGCACGGAGACGATGAACGGGCCGGCCGAAGGGCCGGGGCGGTCGAGTTGACCGGTATTGAAAGCCTCGGGCGTAGCGGTCATGCTGGCGGGCAGTAGCACGCTGTTCCCGGAGAACATGCCGCGCCACTCGGCATACGGCCTGGCGAAGGTAACGATGGCCTGCCGGTCGTCGACACCACGCGTCACCGCCGCTACGCGGTCCGCCCCGTTGGGCCCGACGATCGCAAAGGTGGCGTCGGTGCCGCTGAGGGCGTGAATCTGGCTGGCGATGTCCTGCCAGGTGATCGGTCTGCCGTCGGACCACACCGCCTTCGGGTTGATGGTGTACGTGACCACTTGTGGCGCGGTACTCGTGAGTTCGATGTTGCTGAAGTAGTCGGCGTTGATCGTCGTCGAGCCGTCCGGGCCGATTCGGAACGCTCGTGGCATCGTCGGGTTGATCACCGCGGCGGCATCGGGATCGTTGCCATCGATGTTCAATGTGTTGAAGTTCGACGGAAACTCGGCGAGCGGCAGCCGCAGATCGCCGCCTTTCTGCAGTGTGGTGGGATCTCGCTGATTGATATCGCGGGTGGCGCCGACCTCAGACTTCCCGCCGGCAGACGGCATAAGTTCCGCGCCCGTCGAACAGCCCACGTCGGCCAACGTGACCGTGAGCAGTGTGACCACGACCGTGGCGAGGCGTCCGCCGACCGAGATCACGCGGATCATCCCGGCGCCGCCCGCTTCAGCGCCGGGCTACCCACGATCGGATCCCGCTACGGCATCGCGGCGGCCAGCCGCCGGCGTTCGTCGTCTTGTCGCGGATGCCTGACCACCTCCACACTTTTGCCCGCTCCGTGTTCGGCCGCCGCCGAAGATAACGCAGATAGGACAGCTTGATCCCGTCTTCAAGAACACGCAAGCGCGGACGGTGGTTTGGCGAGTCCGGGGGGTGCCTAGGCCCAAGCGGAGCGTCCGGCGGACGCGACCCGGCACAAACGCGACGTGCGACTCAGCTTCCCGACGGCCGTTGATCGGCCTTCGGGAAGGAAAGACCATCTTGGAGCCCCCGGGCGATCTGGTCGGATCTGACGGGACCGAGGCCCGGGGGGGATTGGCAGGAACAGCTGAGGTTGCCGAACGTGTTTGGGTCGGCCGAGGCCGTGGCCCCGACCCCAACGGCGGCGAGGGCGATAGTGGCGCTGAAGAGGACTCGCGCCGTCACCTGGCGTGACCACGTTGACGGATTGCGGCCCCTGCGCAAAGCCGATTCGAGAGGTTTGCGGCCGATGGAATTGGAGCGACAAGGTTCAGCCGCTTTCACAGCGCTAACCATACCCCCGTACCGTACTACCGTCAATGCGTTTTGGCCTTCGCCGCCGTCGCGGTCGAGGACATCGCGCCAGGCGGCCCCAGGCGTACGGGGTGATCGTATCGATTCGGCACTCGAACGTGCGGCGGATTTGCGGTCAGTGAGGCGCCGTGAATCGCTCAACTCTGCCTTTCGGTTCGCGCCGCCGCCTGTCGGACGCCGCGCTGGCTGCAAGCCGCGCCAATGGACGAATGACGTTGTGTGCGCATACAGTTCAGGCCTCGACGAGGGTGTCGAGGCCTGACACTGAAGCGGTCAATCGTTGCAGGTGCAGTCGGGGTGACCGCAGGCGCAGCCGGCGGCTTGGGTGCAAGCGGAGTCGCCGCAGGTGCACCCGGTGGATTTGCAGTTGCAGGTGTGGACATCGTTCATGACTCGAACTATACCCCGGTAGGGTATTTATCGCAAGTGCTTCGGGACTCGGCCACTGATTTGTCGAGGGCGGGCGGCTGCCGGAAGCCTCCTGATCAGGAGCGAACAAGTCGTGCAATAGCCGCGGAGGCCTCGGCCAGCTTTACATCGGCTTCGCTTCCTCCCTGAGTGAGTGCCTGGCCAACGCAGTGTTCGAGGTGATCGTCTAGCAGGTTCAACGCCACGGATCGCAAAGCGCTGCTGGCGGCACTGATTTGGGTGAGGATGTCGATGCAGTACTTGTCGTCGTCGATCATCTTTGCGATGCCCCGGATCTGGCCCTCGATCCGGCGCAGTCGCTGAGCGTAGCGGTCCTTGTTCGCTACGTATCCGTACCCGGTTTCCATCTGAACTCCCTGAGCTTGGTCTTCGAGGTCGATTTCGGCGTTGCCACCGGGTCGAGCTTGGTCGGCCGCCGAAACTATCGTTGACAATCAGTTTACCCCGTCGGGGTATATCGAGGCGCTTTGCCGTATATGGCTTCGCGTGCGCGCTCGGCTGCCCGACCGGCGTTCCCGCCTTTCGAGTTGGCTTGCCGTGCTGGCTCATCCGGATCGGCTAGGTCTGGGTGTCGATCTGCCCGAACAGCCGATGTCGCACCACGACCGCCGCACAGATGAGCGCCTGACGCTGCCAGAGGCTCGGTTCGGTGCGGCACCAGGTTTGACGGCCCGCCGGACCGATCCGGCGTCACGGTAATATACCCCCCGGGGGTTGGGACTTGCGTCACTTCTCCCAGGGAAATTGGTCTCTAGCCGACGGGTAACCAAGGCCGCAGGATAGGTGGATGAAGGGCTTGGCGGTGGTGCCGACCGGCGCCTGACGGAGTCGGCGGTGACGAGCCAAACTCACGGCAAGTAAATACTTCTCAAGCTGTTCGATGGGAGGCTATCGCGATGATGGTCTGGTACGGCCACAACATGGGCTGGTGGGGGTGGGCTGGAATGGGTATCGGCATGGTGTTGTTCTGGGCGCTGCTAATCGCGGGCATCGTCGCCCTCGTCAACTACATCAGTGGAGATCGCCAGGATCGCCAGATCCCGCCGTACACATCCTCGACGACCTCGCCCGAGGAGGTGCTTGCCGCTCGGTTTGCGCGCGGCGAAATCAACGAGACCGAATACCGGGACCGGCTGGCAGTACTGCGCGAGCATGCGCGGCCGGCCTGATGGTGTTGTGCGATCGAGGATTAGGGTTCCTCGCTCAGTGGCTTCGGTTTCCGGAGTCCCCCAGGCTCCGTAACGCCTCTCCGCCGAGCAGGTGCTGCCGCGAACCGCGAAGCTCCGCCGCGAGGTCATGCTCGAGCGCGGGAAGCTGCAGCCCGCGTCGCCGCAACGCACGATCCAGCGCCGCGACGAACAGGCCCTCGCCCTGGCGGCGGCATCCGAGCACGGCTCGTTCATTCATGACGTCACGGGTCAGCGCGGCGGCCGGACAGGCCGCGACCACGTCCAGCGAGGCCCGCATATCCAACGTCGTGATCACCCCGCACGACGGCGAGGCGCCGACCCCGACCATTCCCTCGACCGCGATCCCGGACCGCTGGTAATCGGCCACGTCGCGTACGACGCGCCGCGCCAACCGCCGGTAGACCAGGCGGGTCCACCACACGAACGCGCGGAGCAGCGGGCCGCGCAGCGGATACAGCCAACGGCCCTTGGAGCCGTACAGGCGCAGGCTGTGGGGCTTGAGGACCCCGCCCCAGGCCAGCCGTTCCGGGCAGGGCATTTGGTGAATTCCGTAGCCCGCGCCGATCAGCTCCTCGACCGCCTCCGGCACCGCGCCGGCTCGGGTGGCACCGCCGGCGTACCGGGTGTTCTCGTTCAGCAGGCAATGCGAGACGAACACCACCCGCCGGCCGCGCGCGTCGCGCAGTTGGTCGAGCAACAGCCGCGCTGGAGGCGGCCCCGAGCTACCGGGCATGATCGGACACGGTACCCCGGCTCAATCGACGCGGCAGTCGCTTTCGGCCTTGGCCCGCACGCAAGCGGTCGCCGTCACCGATTACGGGACTTCCGCCTCTACGGCCGGCCCGCCGCACAGCGTTACCGTCGGTCGTATGGCAAGACGAGTGACACATCGACTGCGGGGCTAGCCATGTTTCAGGTTAGGTGGTCGTTGGGTGTGGTGTGCGCGGCCGCGCTGCTGGTGGCGGCATGCTCGAGTCATCCGGCGCCACCGGCAGCGTCCACCACCTCCGCACTTGCCGATTCCACCCGATCGAATGCGTTATCAGCCATGCATGGTGAGGCGCTGGCCCATGCGAAGTATCTCGCTTACGCTGCCCAGGCGAAGCAGGCGGGGCGGGTCCGGGCCGCGCAGGACTTCACCGATGCCGCCCAAACCGAGCACATGGATCACTTTGCGCGCGAGGCCGATCTGGTCGGCCTGGGCGGCGACATCGCGACCAACCTGGGCGACGCGATCAACGGCGAGAGCAACGAGGCCACTGCCATGTACCCGGGTTTCGCCAACCAGGCCACCGCCGACAACGACCCGGCCGCGGCGGCGGCCTTCAGCGAGCTCGGCGCCGACGAGGCAAATCACCTCAGGGACTTTCAAGCCGCACTCAGGGCGGTGAACAGCCCGGGCAGCGGCGCGTCGGTCCCCGCCGGCCAAGCTCCGGCGCCGACGGCTATCGCCGCCGGGCCCCCACGGTCGTCCGGGGTCACGCTGGCGAACCTGCGCACGGCGATGCAGGGTGAGGCCTTCGCCTACGCCAAGTACATGCGATACGCCGATCAGGCGCGAAGGGCCGGCAATCCCGCTGTGGCACAGCTGTTCACCAACACCGCCGACATCGAATTGAACGAGCATTTCGCGATGCTGGCCACCCTCGCGGGGCTGGTGGCCACCGACACCAACGCCAACCTGCAAGACGCGATCAACGGTGAGCAGCACGAGGCCGACGTCATGTATCCCGACTACGCCCGCCAGGCCGACCAGGCGGGAAACCCCCAGGCCGCCAACCTGTTCCGGGAGATCGCCGGCGACGAGAAGGGCCACCAGCAGACATTTCAGACCGCGCTGACGACGTCGTGACGACGGCTGAAATAGGACGCGGCGCCGCCCTGTCCGGACTGACCGCCGCGGAAGCCGCGCGCCGGCTGGTGGCCGACGGTCCCAATGAGCTGGCGGCCCAACGGCGCCGGAACTTGCTGCAGGAGGCCTGGGATGTCGTCCGGCAACCCATGCTGCTTCTGCTGCTGGGGGCCGGTCTGGTGAACTTCCTGTTGGCGGAGCCGCTGGACGGCGTCATGCTGATGGGTTTCGTCGTCGTCGTCATCGCGATTTCGATCTATCAGGAGCACAGAACCGAACGGGCCTTGGCCGCGTTGCGCGACCTGTCTTCGCCCAGGGCGCTCGTGGTGCGCGACGGCGCACAGGTACGCATTGCCGGCCGCGAAGTGGTGCGGGGCGACGTGGTCCTGCTCGCCGAGGGCGATCGGGTCCCCGCCGACGGGATGCTTTGGGAGTGCGCGAACTTCTCGGTCGACGAATCGGCGTTGACGGGCGAGTCCGTCCCGGTCCGGAAGGTGTCGATCGAGCCTGCGCAGGTGCCGGCGGCCATGGGCCGGCCCGGCGGGGACGCGACCCCCTGGGTCTTCTCGGGAACCCTGGTGGTCAAAGGTCATGGCATCGCCGAGGTCATGCACACCGGCGCGGGAACCGAACTGGGAAAGATCGGGACAGCGCTGCGCACGATAGAGCCGGAGCGCACCCCGCTGCAGCGCGAAATCGACCGGCTGGTTGGGATTCTGGCAGCGCTGGGTGTGGCCGTCGCGGTTGCGGTCGTCATCGTCTACGGGCTGACGCGGGGCAACTGGCTGACGGGCGTGCTCGCGGGCATCGCGACCGCGATGGCGCTGCTGCCGGAAGAGTTTCCGGTGGTCTTGGCGGTGTTTCTGGCGCTGGGTGCCTGGCGAATGTCGCGCAAGCGGGTTCTCACCCGGGTGCCCCCGGTCATCGAGACGCTGGGATCGGCGACCGTCTTGTGCGTCGACAAGACGGGCACCTTGACGTTGAACCGAATGACCGTGCGGCAGCTCATCGTTGACGGGCACGCGTATACCCTCGGCGAGGACGCGCTGCCGGAGGCGTTTCACACCCTCGCGGAGTTCGCCGTGCTGGCATCGCCGGTCGATCCCTTCGATCCGATGGACAAGGCGTTCAGGGAACTGGGCGAAAAATACCTGTCCGGAACCGAACACGTGCACGACGAGTGGGAACTCGTGCGCGAATATCCGCTCTCGGAGAAGTTGCTGGCGCTGTCCCACGTGTGGCGTTCGCCTGACGGAGGCAGCTACGTCATCGCCGCCAAGGGTGCACCCGAGGCCATCGCGGACCTGTGCCATTTCACCGCCGACGACCTCGCCGCACTCACCGCCGACGTCGAACAAGCCACGGCCGGCGGCCAGCGGGTCCTGGCGGTGGCTTGCGCCCACTTCGATGCCGACACAGCGTTACCGTCCGAACAACACGACTTCGACTTCGAATTCGTTGGGCTGGCCGGCCTCAACGACCCGGTGCGGCCCGCCGTGGCGGCTGCGGTCGCCGAATGCCGGCATGCGGGCGTCCGCACCATCATGATCACCGGCGACTACTCTGGCACCGCTCTGGCGATCGCCCGCGACATCGGCTTGGACCATGAAGCCGGCTGCATCACCGGCCGCGACCTTGAGGCGATGCCGGGCGATGAGTTGGCCCGCCGCATCCGGTCGGTCAGTGTCTTCGCGCGAATGGTGCCGGAGCAGAAGCTTCAACTCGTCCGCGCCCTGCAGGCCAACGGTGAAGTGGTCGGGATGACGGGTGACGGCGTCAATGACGCCCCGGCCTTGCGCGCGGCCAACATCGGCATCGCAATGGGGGGACGTGGCACCGACGTCGCCCGCGAGTCCGCCGGGCTTGTCATCACCGATGACGACTTCACGTCGATCGTCGGCGGAGTGCGGCAGGGCCGCGGCGTCTTCGACAACTTACGAAAAGCGATGTCCTATGTGATCGCCGTGCACCTGCCGATCGTGGGCATGTCGCTCATCCCGGTTTTCGTGGTCGGCTGGCCTCTTGTGCTGCTGCCCGTGCAGATCGCCTTCCTCGAACTCATCATTGATCCCGCCTGCTCGGTGGTGTTCGAAGCCGAGGAGATCGACCCAGAGATCATGGATTCGCCGCCGCGCGGGCTGAACGAGCCGATGTTCGGTGCAAGCAAACTGGCGATCGCTGTGCTGCAAGGGGTTTCGATGCTGGTCGTCAGCCTCGGCGTTTACTTGTGGGCCGTGCTTGACCATCGCCCTGACAATGTGGTCCGCTCGGTGACTTTCGCCACGCTCGTCGTCGGCAATCTTGCGTTGATTCTGGTGAATCGGTCATGGCGGCTGCCGATCTGGCGAACGTTCCGGGAGCGGCGCAACCGCGCCCTGAAGTGGATACTGGGCGCGGCGGCTGCGCTGCTCATCGTGGTGCTGACAGTGCCCGGACTGCGCCGGGCCTTCAACTTCGGTCCGATCGCGCCGCGCGACTGGGTCATCGCCGTGTCAGCCGGGTTCATCGGCGTCGCTTGGTTCGAGATCTATAAAGCAGCCGCGGCGCGGCGCTGACACACCCGGTCGCCTGGCGCGCATCCGTTCGGTTTCCCAGTGGTACGCGCCCGTTCAGTAGGGGCCAAGGTCACCGAGAACTGTTGCTCTTGGTACTGGTCACTGCTCCTCGCGAGTAGCAGATTGAAAACACGCGGTACCGACTGAGAGCGGGAACGGACGTGTCAGTGCTCCAGGAAGTGTTTTTCGACTCCGGCGGGGTGCGGTGTGCGGGTGATCTGTACCGGCCCGCGACCGCGGGTGATGGGCTGGCCTGCGTGGTGATGGGGCACGGTGGCAGTGCCACCAAGCGCCTCGGCCTGCCGGCCTACGCGGAGAAGTTCACCGCGGCGGGCCTGGCTGTGCTGGCGTTCGACTACCGGAATTTCGGGGCCAGCGGCGGCGAGCCCCGGCAAGTCATCGACGTCGCCGCGCAACAAGACGACTACCGGGCGGCGGTGCGATACGCGCGCGCTTGCGACGACATCGATCCGCGTCGGGTCGCGTTGTGGGGAACCTCGCTCAGCGGCGGCCACGTTTTGGCGGTCGCCGCCACCGACCCCGGCATCGCCGCGGTCGTGGCGCAGGTACCACTGATCGACGGCTGGCACCGCGGCCGCCGGCTCGGCGAGCGCCTGAATTGGGATGTCACTTGGCGGACGGTGCAGTTCACCGCCGCCGCGCTGCGCGACGTGGTGGGCGCGAAGTTGGGGCGGCAGCCGCGTCTGGTGCCCGTGGTCGCCGATCCCGGCGGGGTCGCGGTGTTCACCGAGCCCGAGGCGAAAGCCGCGTTCGAGGCGCTGGGCGGTGAAGCCGTCGGCTGGCGCAACGCGCTGGCTCCCCGCATGCTCTTCGCCCTGCCACGCTACCGGGAGGGCACGGCGGAAAGGCTCGGGATGCCGGTGCTGATGTGCGTCGGGGATCACGACCTGCAGGCGTCGCCCAGGTTCGCCGTGCGGATCGCGTCAAAGATGAAAAACGTTGAACTGCACCGCTATCCGGTGGGGCACTTCGACGTTTACACGGGAACTCGCTTCGAGGAGATCAGCTCGGTGCAGGCGCGGTTTCTGCGCCGCCACTTGATCCCGCAGTCCTGACGAGGCTCACGTCCACGGGCCGGGGAAGTGGCCGTCCTGGTCTTGCACCATCACGATGTCCTTGCAGTCGCCGCCCAGGGCCACGGCATTCTCGCCGCGGCACACCAGGGTCCAGCCCGATATCCGCGCGAAGGGCCGGACGGACCAGGTGGTCGCGACCGGATCGGTGGCGGGCAACGCGAGGACGGCGAACGTGTTGCCGACGTTGGTGATGTAGAGGTGGTCTTCGAAGAACGCCAATTTGGCGATCGGCATCTTCTTTGCGTCGTCGCGCGTCTTCAGCAAGTCCCACTGCTGGGTCCGCAGGTTCCACACACCGAAGCCGAATTGCGAATTGTCCGAGTTGCGGCCGTCGACGAACAACTTCCCGTCCGACAACGTGGCCGATAGGCCGCCGCCCGAAATCTTCTCGGAATCACCGACTTTGATGACGGATTTGCCGTTGAGGTCATAGAACATCGTCGAGACCACCGGCGGGTTGTAGGAATCCCAGTGCGTCATCTTCACCAATTTGTCCGGGCCGTCGGACAGCTCGCCGTCGACCGTCCAGATGTCGTTGTCCTGGTAGATCGCTTCGCCGCTCGGACGGCGCAGTTCGGCCCCCGACGTCTTGGTGGCGTCGGTGTTTCGTTGGAAGGAGAGCACGTCCTGCCACGCGTGGCCCGGTTGCGGGTCGTCCCACATCGGCGCGAGATCGGCACCGGACAGCAGCACGGTCCGCGGCGGCGAGGGGGCGCTGTGCCCGTCGGTGAAGGCGTTGACCCATGCCACACCCGACGCGGTCGCGGCCAGGGTCCAGTCGTTCGGCGGGGTCAGCTTCAGGCTGGGGTTCGGCGGCTGCAGCTCTTTGGTGACCAACGGCTGGTTGGTCTTGAGGTCGAACGCGGACGCAGTGGCCTTGGTGACCTCGGGGTCCGGCCCGTGCGCCGGTTTGACGGTGGCCACCAGATAGACGACCTTCATGTCGTCGGCCGTGCCGGTCAACGCGCAGACGGCACCGGTCAAACTCTCTCCGGCGGGCACCGTCGGGACCCCGGGCGCCACGTACTGCCCGGTTTTCGTATCGAACACCTTGGGCCGAATCGACTCGAGCGCCGAGGTCCCCGGGGAAAACTTCTCGGGGCAACCGAAGTACGCCGTCGCGCCGTAGGTTTTCCAGTCTTTCTCCAGCGGTCCCGTGACCGGGGGCGGCGCGGGAGCCGGACGGGTTGGCGCCTTAGCGGTCGAGGTCGTGGGCGCCGCCGCGGGTGGCGACGCGGTTGCCGAGCAGGACGCCACGGCCAGGCAGGCGACCGACGCGAAGAGGGCACGCCCGAATCTGGGCGCGCTTTGCCCCGGAACTGCCCGCATCGAAAACCCCCGTTAAGTTCGTGTAACCAACGAGCGTAAAGCGGGCCGGGGGCAACCGCGACTTGTGTCGGGCGGTCTTCGTCACACCCCGGTCATCGGCCGAACTCGATGGGCAGGCTCTTCGGGCCGCTCAGGCTGACCATCGGCTTCCACGGAACCGGCCCGGCGGTGCGCGGGTCGAGCAGGCGCCCGGCGATGACGTTCAGTGCCTCGGCGATCTCACGGCGGGCCAGGTTGGCGCCCAGGCAGTAGTGCACGCCGCCGCCGAAGGTCAAGATGGGCGGCGCCCCCGCACGCGTGATGTCGACCCGGTCGGGGTCGTCGTACACGGCCGGGTCACGGTTGGCCGCGGCGGTGTTGACCAGCACCATCGTGCCGGCGGGGAACAGGTAGCCGTCCAGCTCGGCGTCCTGCACGACCAGCCGAAGCGTTCCGCACGCGATCGGCGAGTGGCGCATGGTCTCCTCGACGGCGCGCATCGCCAGTTCCGGGTGGGCCTTGAGCAGGCCCCACTGCTCGGGGTGCTCGCACAGCACGTGCACCGAGGCGGCCACCTGGTTTCGGGTGGTGTCCGTCCCGGCCAGCAGCAGGCCGCCGGCGAGCATCCGCAGTTCGGCGGTGCTCAGACGGTCGCCTGGAAAGGTCGGGTCCTCGGCGCGAATCAGGTCGGAGAGCAGGTCATCGGTCAGGCTGTGCCGCCGCCGCGCCACCATGTCGTCGACGTAGTCGTCGAGCTGCCTCCACGCCGCCATGACGACCGGCTCGACTTCGCGGAGGTCCACGCTGAAGCTGAAGGCTTTGAAGACGTCGTCCGCCCACGATGAGAACCGTTGCCAATCCTCGCGCGGCGCGCCGAGCAGTGCGCAGATGATCGGAACGGGGTAGGGGCGGGCGAGGTCGGTGACGACGTCGCAGCGACCCGCGTCGATGACGCCATCGATCAGCTCGTTCATCACCGAGACCATGGTGTCGTGCAACCTCAGGGTCGCGCGGGGCGTGAACGCCTTGGAGGTCAGGCTGCGCAGCCGGTGGTGCGCGTCGCCTTCCAGGCACAGCAGGCTGTTGACCACCTTGTCCCACAACGGACCCGACGTGACGCCCTGGACGAGCAGGTTGATCCCGGGCGGGATCTGGAAGCGAGGATCGCGCAGCACGGCGCGGACGAGGTGGTAGGACAGGACTTCGGGTCCGTGCGGTCCGAGGGCGACGGGCGCGCGTCGTTGCGCCTCTTGGAGTCGCGGATAGACCTGGGCGGGGGTCTCCTCCGCGCCGTACGCCAGCGTCGGCAGATCGGCATCGAAAACGCTTGTGGGAGCGGTACCGACGGCCATGGCGGTCTCCTCGAGGTTGCGCGAACCCGTCGCGACAACTTTCACACAATGTATGGCCGGGCCCGGGAGCTGTCAACGACATTGCCGGGTGGGGGCGGAGGCTTTCCGGACATCCGCCATACAGCAGGGGATGTGTGTGTGGCCACTCGCGCGGCGGCTACCCGCGTGCCGGGCCGCCGACCAGTCGGCCGCCGATCAACACGACCGCGAACACGCCGCCGGTGATTCCCGAAATGAGCAGTGGCAGTTGACCGTTCGCGCCCCACAGCAAGCCCGCCCACAAGCCCGCCACCAGGACGCCCAGCCCGATGGCGCCCTGGAACACGCCCTGCGCGCTGGCCTGATGCGGCTGATCGACGAGGGCAGAGATCCAGGCCTTCCCGACGCCGTCGGTGCACCCGGTGAACAATCCGTAGGCGCCGATCAGCAGCCAGGCGGTGACGATGTCGGTGGTCAGCCCCAGCCCGATGTAACCGACGGCGAAGAACGTCAGGCCGAGGCCGAACAGCGCCGGCCTGCCGATGCGGTCGGCCAGCGCCCCGGCCGGGTAGCTGGCCAGGGCATACACCGCGTTGTATCCGACGTACGCGAGGATCACCCCCACCACCGAGAAGCCAATCTCGTTGAGCCGCAACAACAACAGGGCGTCGGGAAAATTCACCGCACTGAAGACCACCAGGAGCGCGGTCACCCGCCAGTACGGCCGCGGCAACGAGCGCACACCGGCCCACATGGACGGCCGCTGCCCGTGCGGGGCGCCACGGCCCCGCTCGCGCACCAAAAAGACCAGCGCCACGGACAGGACCGCGGGCACGATGGCGACATACAGCAGCGGCGGGATGCGGTGATCCAGCAGCTCGTAGCCGGCCAAGCCGAGCAGCGGACCGGCGACGGCGCCAAGGGTGTCCATCGCACGGTGGAAGCCGAAAACCCGGCCGCGCAGGGCGTCGTCCACATCGTCGACCAGCAGCGCATCCCGGGGTGCGCCGCGCACGCCCTTGCCCAGCCGATCGACGACGCGGCCCGCCAGCACGCCCGGCCACGCCGCGGCGACCGCGATGATGACCTTCCCCAGTGCCGCCATTCCGTAACCGGCGGCGATCAGCGGGCGTCGCGTAAACCGATCCCCGAGCGGGCCCGCCGCGAGTTTTGTCATCGACGCCGCACCCTCGGCCACGCCCTCGACGGCTCCCACCACCGACGGCGGCGCACCCAGCACGGCCGTCAGGTAGATCGGCAACAGCGGATACAACAGCTCGCTGGCGGTGTCCTGCAGGAAGGAGACGGCAGAGAGCACCCGGACGTTGCGGGTGAGCCAAAGGGGCCCCGAGAGGGCTTCACTCTGGCGCACGAAGCCGGACCATACGCGTCGTCGACGTCTCGTCCAACTCCACCACCTCGGAGCGCGAACGCAGGAAGTCGCTGAACGACCGGAATCCCAAAGACCTTTCGCTGAACGACGGGTCCATCCGCTTCATCTGCGCCTTCACCGCGGAGTTGTGCAGCCAGTCGGCGTCGTCCTTGTCCAGGCCGATCTGCAGCGCGCGCGTCAGCAGCGCCGTGGCGGCGGCCTGCGGGTCGGGTGGCTCGGGTTCCTCGGGCTGGGCCGCCTTGGTGCGGCCGGCCCGACGCTTCGGTGGTCTTGCCGCGGCGCCGGCTTCGGTGGGGGCGGGCTCCGGTTCGAGCGCCGGCACTCCGGGCAGCGAGTCGTAGATGACGAACTCGTCGCAGGCCGCGGCGAGCGCCCGGCTCGACGCGCCCGCCACCCCGATGCCCACCACGTACCGGCCGAGCCGCTTGCAGCGCTGCGCCAGCGGGATGTAGTCGGAGTCACCGGCCACGATCACCACGTGGGTGAGGTCGGGCAGCCGGAACATGTCCTCGACCGCGTCGACGGCCAGGCGGATGTCGGCGCCGTTCTTGCCGTAGGCCGCGGCGGGGAACAGTTGCACCAGGTCGACCGCGCGGGCCACCAGCTGCCCGCGGTATCCGGCGTTGATGTCCGCCGACCAGTCCGCGTAGGCGCGGGTGAGCACCAGGGTCCCGAACGAGGACGCGAAGTCGAGGATCGCGCCGACGTCGACGGTGGCGCGGTCCAGCCGCTCGGCGTAGTGCTCGAGACCCTTGGCTTTGTCCCGCTGGAACGAGCTGCGGCCGTGAACCTGGTCGTATCGCGAGATCACGATGTTGTCGAAGTCGAGATAGACGGCCACGCGGGCCGCGACCGGTTCCGTCATGGACTAAATCATCGCTGAGGTGTCCGGCACTGTGGTGGCCGGAAGCGTTTTCCGTCACGATTTACCCCGGGCGGGTCCCTAAACGGCGCCAGAGCGGGTACACCGGGGCCATGAATGAGTTGAAGTTCCTCGAGCTGCACGGCGATCGGGTCGCCTACCGCGACGAGGGCGACGGTGAGGTGCTGCTGCTCATCCACGGCATGGCGGGCAGCTCGGAGACGTGGCGGTCGGTGATACCGCCGTTGTCGAAGAAGTTCCGGGTCATCGCCCCGGACCTGCTCGGCCACGGCGAATCGGCGAAACCGCGCACGGACTATTCGCTGGGCGCCTTCGCGGTGTGGCTTCGCGACCTGCTCGACGAACTCGGCGTCAGCCAGGCCACCCTGGTCGGTCAATCACTCGGCGGCGGGGTCGCGATGCAGTTCGTCTACCAGCACCCGGACTACGCGAAGCGGCTGATCCTGATCAGCAGCGGCGGCCTGGGCCCCGACGTCGGTTGGGTGCTGCGGCTGCTCTCGGCGCCCGGGGCCGAGCTGGTCTTGCCGATCATCGCGCCGAAGCCCGTCCTGGCCGTCGGCAACCGGCTCAGGTCCTGGCTGAGGAGCGCCGGCATCCAGTCGCCGCGCGGGGCCGAGATCTGGAGCGCCTACTCGTCGCTGTCGGATGGCGAGACGCGCCAGTCGTTCCTCCGGACGCTGCGGTCGGTGGTCGACTATCGCGGGCAGGCGGTCAGCGCGCTCAGCCGGCTGGGGCTGCGCGACGACCTCCCGGTCATGGCGATCTGGGGGGAGCGCGACGGCATCATTCCCGTCGAGCACGCGTACGCCGCGCACGAGGCCCGCACCGACGCCCGGCTGGAAATCCTGCCCGACGTCGGCCACTTCGCCCAGGTCGAGGCTCCGAGCCAGGTGGTGGAGCTGATCGAGGACTTCATCGCGACCGGCGACCGCCACGAAACGGGGAGCGCACGGGCGCACCTCTGACCTGAGGCGCCGAAAATCGTTCTCGCCGCACCGCGCGGGCCGGCCGTAAAATTACGGCAATGCCCAAAACCGCGGGTGTGGCGCTGCCGCCGGGGCCATGGTTGCCCCGCGCGGTACAGGCCGCCCTCATGCTGCACCGCGGGTCGCACTTCGTCGCCGCCTGCCGTCGGCGTTACGGGGACGTATTCACGCTGCGCGTCGCGGGAATGGGCACGCTGGTGTATCTGGCCGACCCCGCCGACATCAAAGCGGTGTTCGCCGGCGACCCGCACGTCTTCCACGCCGGCGAAGCCAATTCCATTCTGAGCGGGCTGCTGGGCGACACGTCCCTTCTGGTGATCGACGAAGACGTCCACCGGGATCGCCGCCGGCTGATGCTGCCGCCATTCCATCGCGAGGCCGTCGCCCGGCAAGCCGGGCTGATGGCCGAGATCGCCGCGGCGAACATCGCGGGGTGGCCGGTGGGCAAGAGTTTCGCGGCCGCGCCCAAGATGTCGGAGATCACGCTCGAGGTGATCCTGCGGACGGTCATCGGCGCCACCGACCCGGCCCGGCTCGCGGCGTTGCGGGCGATCATGCCGCGGCTGCTCAGCGTGGGGCCGGGGGCGACGCTGGCGCTGGCGAAGCCGGAGCTGCAGCGCCACCTCCCGTGGCGTGGGCTGCGCCGGCGCATGGCCGAAGCCGACCGCCTGCTCTACGCGGAGATCGCCGAGCGCCGCGCGGACCCCGACCTGGCCGCCCGCACCGACGTGCTGGCCATGCTGGTCCGCGCCGACGACGCCGAGCGCACGATGTCCGACAAGGAGCTGCGGGATCAGCTGATGACGCTGCTGGTGGCCGGGCACGACACCACCGCGAACGGGTTGTCCTGGGCGCTCGAGCGGTTGACCCGCCACCCGGCCGTGCTGGCCAAGGCCGTGGCCGCCGCCGAGGCCAGCGCCGCGGGTGACGCGGCCGGGGATGAGTATCTCGACGCGCTGGTGAAGGAGACCCTGCGGATCCGTCCAGTGGTCTTCGACGTCGGGCGGGTGCTCACCCGACCGGCCGACGTGGCCGGCTACCGGCTGCCGGCCGGGGTCATGGTGGCCCCCGGGATCGGTTTGGTACACACCAGCGCCGCGCTGTATCCCGATCCCCACCGATTCGACCCGGACCGGATGCTGGGCGCCACGCTGAGCCCCACGACCTGGTTCCCGTTCGGCGGCGGCAACCGCCGCTGTCTGGGCGCCGGCTTCGCCTTGGTCGAGATGCGGGTGGTGTTGCGCGAGATCCTGCGCCGCGCCGAGCTGGAAACCACCACCGCGCCCGGCGAACGACAGCAGCTGAAGTTCGTGGTGCTGGTGCCGCATCGCGGCGCCCGCATCCGGCTGCGGGCGATCAGGGACGTCCCCGCCGACGCTAGTGGGGGACCGGCGTTCGCGCGCCCCGGTAATCGACCTGCCAGTGCTTGATGCCGTTGATGAATGACGACCGCAGCCGTTCGGGATCCGCCAGCGGAGCCAGGTCGGGCACGTGATCGGCGAGCGCATTGAACATCAGGTCGATCGTCATGCGCGCCAGGTTCGCGCCGATGCAGTAGTGCGCCCCGGTGCCGCCGAAACCGACGTGCGGGTTCGGGCTGCGCAAGACGTTGAAGGCATACGGGTCGTCGAAGACCTCTTCGTCGAAGTTGGCCGAGCGGTAGAACAGCACCACGCGCTGGCCCTTGCCGATCCGGACCCCACCGAGCCCGGTGTCCTGGCGCGCGGTGCGCTGGAACGCCGTGATCGGTGTCGCCCAACGGATTATCTCGTCGGCCGCGGTCTTCGGTCGCCGCACTTTGAACAACTCCCACTGCGCCGGGTGGTCGGTGAAGGCCATCATTCCCTGCGTGATGGAGTTGCGGGTGGTCTCGTTCCCGGCGACGGCCAGCGTGACGACGAACATGCCGAACTCCGCCTCCGACAGGTGCTGGCCCTCGGCGTCGGCCCGGATCAGCGTGGTGACGATGTCGTCCCCGGGTTCGTCGCGCTTGCGAGCGGCTAATTGCATTGCGTACCACATCAATTCACCCGCTGAGGTCAGCGCGTCGTTGTCGGCGAACTCCGGGTCGTCGCTGCCGATCATGTTGTTGGTCCAATTGAACAGCTTGTCGTAGTCCTCCTGCGGAACTCCCAGCAGTCCGGAGATGGCCTGCAGCGGTAGCTCGCAGGCCACCTGGCGGACGAAATCGCCGGAACCGGCCGCCGTGGCTTCGGTCACGATGCGCCGCGCCCGTTCAGCGAGTTCGGCACGCAGCCGCTCGACCGCGCGCGGTGTGAAGGCCCGCGAGACGATCTTGCGCAGCCGGCTGTGCTCGGGATCGTCCATCATGATCATCGACGCCCGGCCCGCCTCGATCTGACCGGCGGCCAGTTCTTCCCGGTAGCGCGGGACGATCGACTTGGCCGCCGAGGAGAAGACATCGCTGCGCAGCGAGACGTCGCGGACGTCGCGGTGCTTGGTCACCACCCAGTAACCGCCGTCGCCGAACCCGCCCGCGTCCGGCGCCTGCTCGTTCCACCAGACCGGTTCCGTGGCGCGCAGTTCGGCGAACTCCTGCACCGGCAGCCGGTGGGCATAGATGTCGGGGTCGGTGAAATCGAACCCCGGCGGCAGGTTCGGAGTGGCCATCGGATTTCTCCTGCGGACGTGGCTATTGGGATCGGTAGCGCAGCCGACGTGTCCTACTGCCAGCACCATAAAGCCGAGCCTCGAAGAAAAGAAGCCTCCATGAAAATCGCAGCGATGGCGGTCGCCGGCCTGACGGTCTGCGCGCTGGTGACGGCCTGCCCCGCGAGGGCCGACGTGGCGCCGCAACCGGGCCACGGTTACCGGCTCGAGCCGCCGGCCGCCCCCGACCCCGAGGCCGAGGTCGCCGAGCTGCAGCGGCAGGTGGCCGAACTGCACGACAATTGGGACAGCCTCACCCCGGCGCAGCGACAGCAACGGCTGGCGCAGCTGCAGCAGCAAGCCACCACGGTGTCCAATGCGGTGCAGAACCTTCCCCCGGCGCAGCGGCCCGGGGTGGAACTGCGGTTGCTGCAAACCATGCTCGCGCTGTTCGACCTGGTGCGAAAGGCGCAGGGGCCCAATCAGCCGTGCTATTTCCCCGCGTGCCTGCCCGGCCTCTGAAATCCGTCGGTGTGGAATTCGGCGCCGGCGGTTTCGCGGCCGCCGAGGTTGGTGGCCGCGGTGACCACGGCCCGCTCGATCTGGCGCAGCGCGTGCACCGCGGTGAGAAAGCGCCGGGTATCCGGCGCCGGGTGGTGTGCCGACCCGTCGCGCTGGCGGGCCAGGGTCTCTGCGGTGTCGAGGTCGTCGGCCGCCGAGATCATGGTCGGCCCGCGACCGGTGCCGATCGCCGCGGCCAGCGCGTCGATGTTGCGCCGGGTCTGCGCAGCGGCCGCCGAGAAGGATTGCGCCAGTTCGACCGCCAGGGGTTGCGACCCCACCCGGTCCTGGTATTGCTCGCTGCTGCGCGCCAGGCGGCGGCCGTACCGGTCGCAGGCGGCGAAGATGCGCAGCGCGCGGCGAATGCTGCGCCGCCCGGCCAGGCCGGCGACACCCGCCAGCAGCGGCTTGGCGGTGACCCGGAACTGCTGCAGGTCCCGGTCCAGCCGGCGTGCCTGCTCGGACGGGCTCACGCTCTCGCCTTCGCCGAACATCGTCGCGGTGGACACGTCGATCAGCACCGACAGGCTGCCCAGGAACGTGCGGGTGTCGTCGCGGATCGTGGCCCTGGTGTTCGTCGGCAACACCACGATCGCCACGGTGGCCCCGATGACCGCGCCGATCGCCGTCTCTTCGATCCGCAACATCAGCACGCCGAAAGAGAATTGGCCGAGCAGGCCGTACAACAACGCCAGCATCGTGGTGATCCAGAACGTCATCAGGCTGTAGGTGACCGTCATGAAATAGAAGGCGCAAAACAGGCAGACGAAGATCCCTGCGAGCGCGGCGGTCTTGTCGCCGGCCAGCAGCGTGGCCACGAGCACGCCGCACGGCACGCCGAGCAGGGTGCCGAGCAGGCGCTGCCAGCCTTTGGTCAGGGTCTCGCCCCACGAGTTGGTGCCGGCGAAGATGACGAACGCGGCGATCACCGCCCAATACCAGCGGGCCGGCGACACCAGTTCGCCGGCGACGATGGCCAGCGACGCGGCGACGGCGACCTGGATGGCCTGCCGGGTGGTCGGTCGCAGGCCCGCCGGCCGCGCCTCTTCGGCGGGCTGGGCGGGTTCGTCGCCGGACGCGGGCGGCCGCTCGCTGTCCATGGTTTCCAGGGGGACGTCGGTGACGGCCCGGTCGATGATGGCCCGCACGTCGGAAGTCGCTGTGGCGGCGTTGACTATCGCCAGCGCGAGGCGGCGCACGGCCGCCTCACCCGGGCCGTCGTCCGCGGCGGCCGCCGCGGGGCGGCACTGCTCGTCCAGCAGTCGTTGCGCTCGGTCGGCGGCGCGTCGGAGGCCGTCGGGCTCGGGGAGGCGAATGGCCCGACCCAACGTGGAGAGCGCGTCGACGAGCGCGGCCCGCGCCTCGGCGGGTATGGCGCCGGGGTCCTCCGACGCCAGCGCGGCGGCCCGCCGGCCGGCCGTGGCCACCCACTCGATGGCCAGCTCGGCGTCCAGCAGCCACGGCGCCAGCTGTTCGGCGGTGACACCCGGCCACAGCAAGGCGGGGTCTGCCTTGTCCTCGATCTGGCTCTGCACCATCAGTGCGGTCTCGTTGAGCCGGAGGGTGCGCGCCCGCATGCGACGCCGGCGCCGTTCGTCGAGGCGGCCGGTGCGCACCGCTTCCGCCGTCGTGTCGACGACGATCGCCATCCGGGCCCGCAGCGCCCGGATGGTCGCCCGCAACACGCGCTCCGGCCGGTCGGGCATGACGTAGGCGGTCATCACGAACGTGCACACCGTGCCCACCGCGACCGCCCCGATCATCCACGGCAGCTCCGAGATGCGCGCGCGCAGATACAACGTGAAGAAGTAGGACATGAAGGCGACCATGCCCAGCGCCCGGCCGCGGGCGCCGAAGCGGCGGATGTAGGCGGCGGTGAACACCACCACCACGAACACCGCATCACTGACCACCGGGTGGGGCGCGAGCACCGCCGCGGCGGTGATGGACACGGCGGCGGGCAGCGGCAGCAACGCCATGGTGATCCGCTGCCGGCGCGGGTCCGGCTCGTTGACGGACCGCGCCGCGACCATCGTGATGACGACGCCCAACAGGGCGACGGTCAGGGGCTGCCCGGTCGCCCGGGTCAGGACCGAAAGCGCCAGCAGCGAACAGCCGAGCGCGGCCGTCGTCCGTGTCGCCATCCGCAGCCGAAGCAAACCGGGATCCGAACCGATCACCCAGTTGCCGGCTTGTTCGTAGAGACCGGTTATCGCCCTGCCCCCTTTCCCGCCTGCCGGACCCATCATGGTTACCCGAACGGCGTCGCGGCGGCCAGGCTAGTCTTCGACATCGTGACAGCGCCGACGCGGGCGAAGCTGGCCGACGGCCGTGAGCTGCTGTTCTTCGCGCTGCCCGGCCACCGCCCGGCCCCGGTCGAAGATCGCAGGCCGTTGCCGGCGCGCGCCGGGCAGCACACCGAGTTGCGGTTCGACCAGACGACGGGGCAGTGGGTGATCGTCGCCGCGCTGCGCGCGGACCGCACCTACATGCCGCCGGCCGACCAGTGCCCGCTGTGCCCGGGTCCGACCGGGCTGACCAGCGAGGTGCCCGCCCCCGATTACGACGTCGTGGTGTTCGAGAATCGCTTCCCCAGCCTGTCGGGCACGGGGCCGGCGCTGGCGCCCCCCGGCGATGGGTTCGTGTCCGCGCCGGGGCACGGTCGCTGCGAGGTGATCTGCTTTTCCAGCGACCACACCGGCTCCTTCGCGGGACTGGAACCGGCGCACGCCCGACTGGTCGTCGAGGCGTGGCGGCACCGCACCGCCGAGCTCATGGCCACGCCCGGGATCGAGCAGGTGTTCTGTTTCGAGAACCGCGGCGAAGAGATCGGGGTGACGCTGAACCACCCGCACGGTCAGATCTACGGCTATCCCTACCTGACGCCGCGAACCGCCGTGATGCTGGACCAGGCGCGACGGCACCGAAAGCGTCACGGCACCAACCTCTTCGGCGACCTACTGGCCGCCGAACTCGCCGACGGCAGCCGAATCCTGGTGCGCGACGACCTGTTCACTGCATTCGTTCCGTTCGCCGCGCGCTGGCCGGTCGAGGTGCACATCTACCCGAACAGGTTGGTGCGCAACATCACCGAACTCGACGTGGAAGTAGCCGTCGGCCTGGGGGCCGGTCTCGGCGTACTGGTGCAGCGCCGAGATATAGGGCAGCGC
>NZ_LZJM01000176.1:0-22782 GCF_001667665.1 Mycobacterium sp. E342 | reverse complement strand
CGGAAACCAGTTCGTCGAACCGCTGCGGGTCCATCCGCGCGGGCACTCGGTCAACCCCCGGGTGCCGGCCCCCGCGGATGCCGGGGCGCCGCCCCAGGCGCCTCCTCCTCCCCCGGACGCCGGAGCGCCTCCGGCCGGGGAGGCACCGCCCCCCGGGCCGGCACCCGGGGGTTGACCGAGTGCCCGCGCGGACGGACCCGGCGGTTCGACGGCGACTGAGCCGGCACCTGCAGCGGAATCGGCGGCATCGTGAGCCGCTCTTCGGGAATGTCGGGGGGCGGCACCGGCGGCTGACCGTTGATCAGCAACTGGCCCTTGGCGCTGTTGACCAGCGTGGCCCAGCCGCCGTTGCCAAGCGTCGCGCCAATGCTGCAGGCGACCTCGCGGCTCCCGGCCGTCCAGCTGGCCAGCGGCACGGTGGGGTAGATCAGCGTCAAAGTGGTGGTGCGCAACTTGACCGGAGCCAGGTAGGCGTCCGTCATCTTGGTGCACTGATCCTTGATGAAGCCGTCCTGGTCAGGCTCCGCCGGCAGCGCGCCGGGGAACTTCTCGGCCAGGTTGACCGTGCCCGTCACCTCCATCGCGTGCGGCGCGGAACACTCCACCGGGGCGTCGACCGGCTGGTTGGTGGTCGAGTCGATGCCCAGGCACGTGCCGGCCGGCCAGACCTTGGACTGGTCGACGTCGGCGATCTTGCCCTTGAAGGCCTGTTGCTGGTTGTTGGTCCCCGGCAGCTGAAGACCGCAGAGCATGCGGCGCTCGCCGGACTGGCGCCAGGCCCGGTCCCCTGGCCACAGCAGGCTGACGGTGAACTTGCTGTTGGGATCGAACTTGGGACCCAGGTAGTTGCGCACCGCGGACTCGCACTGCTCCTGGGTGATCTGCTGGATGCGGGCGGGCGACGGGGGAGCCGCGTTGGGGCCGTACTCGGAGCCCGGGAACGTCCGCATGTCGATCGATTCGGCGACCTCGAACTTGTGGTCGTCGGTGCAGTTGACGATCTTCGCCGACTCCGGGGTGGCGTCCGGCCACATCAGGCAGTCACCGCTGGCCGCCTTGTTGAAGGCGGCGTCGCTCTTGGTTCCGGTGGTGGGCACCGGATTGCCGTCGAGATACCCGGACAACCGGCCCGCCCCGGTGCCGCCGATCGGCAGCGCGGTGACCAGGCCGGCGATCAGCAGGGCGCCCAGCGCGGTGAGCAAAAGGGCGCGCCTGGTCGCCTGGGCCTGCAGACTCCGCGGCCACCGGAAGCCGGCGTGCGGCTGTTCCGGCGCGGCGGTGGGGGCCTGCGGGGCCTCCGTCTCGGGCGCTTGCGACATCGGCTCCAGTGTGACAGGAGCGCCTGTGCGGCGTGACAAAAGTTACTGATGTGAGTCCTGGGATGACCGCGGGTGGGATGCTGTGCCACCGGCCCGGAGGCGAAAAAGTAGTCTCAGGGCCGTGATCGACCTGAAGCTGCTCCGGGAAGACCCCGACGTTGTGCGCCGCTCCCAGCTCAGCCGTGGGGAGGACCCGGCACTGGTCGACGCCCTGCTGCAGGCCGACACGGCCCGCCGGGCGGCAATCTCGTCGGCCGATGCGCTGCGTGCGGAACAGAAATCCGCCAGCAAGAGCGTGGGCTCCGCGTCCCCCGAGGAGCGCCCGGCCAGGCTGGCGCGCGCCAAGGAGCTGGCCGAGCAGGTCAAGGCCGCCGAAGCCGGGCAGGCCGAAGCGGAGGCGACGTTCGCCGCGGCACACATGGCGATCTCCAACGTCGTCATCGAGGGGGTGCCCGCCGGCGGGGAAGACGACTACCGCGTCCTCGACGTGGTGGGCGAACCGGCTGCCATCGACAACCCGAAAGACCACCTCGAGCTCGGCGAATCCCTGGGGCTCATCGACATGCAACGCGGCGCCAAGGTATCGGGCTCACGCTTCTACTTCCTGACCGGTCGGGGCGCGCTGCTGCAGCTGGGCCTGCTCCAGCTGGCGCTGCGACTGGCCGTCGACAACGGCTTCATCCCGATGATCCCGCCGGTGTTGGTGCGCCCGGAGGTGATGGCCGGCACCGGTTTCCTGGGCGCCCACGCCGACGAGATCTACCGGGTGGAGGCCGACGACCTCTACCTGGTCGGAACCTCCGAGGTGCCGCTGGCCGGCTACCACGCCGACGAGATCCTGGACCTGTCCGGCGGGCCGTTGCGCTACGCGGGCTGGTCGTCGTGCTTCCGGCGGGAGGCGGGCAGCTACGGCAAGGACACCCGCGGCATCATCCGGGTGCACCAGTTCGACAAGGTCGAGGGGTTCGTCTACTGCACCCCCGCCGAGGCCGAAGCTGAACACGAACGGCTGCTCGGCTGGCAACGCGAGATGCTGGCCCGCATCGGGGTGCCGTATCGGGTGATCGACGTCGCCGCGGGCGATCTTGGGTCGTCGGCCGCCCGCAAGTTCGACTGCGAGGCCTGGGTTCCGACGCAGGGCACCTACCGCGAGCTGACGTCGACGTCGAACTGCACCACCTTCCAGGCGCGCCGGCTGGCGACGCGCTACCGCGACGAGGGCGGCAAGCCGCAGACCGCGGCCACGCTCAACGGCACGCTGGGCACCACCCGGTGGCTGGTCGCGATCCTGGAAAACCACCAGCAGCCCGACGGCAGCGTGCGGGTGCCGGACGCGCTGGTGCCGTTCGTCGGCACCGAGCTGCTCGAGCCCGTCGGCTAAAGGCGCCGGGCGCCCGGGGTGTGCCCGAAGGCGCGCCGGTAGGTGTCGATGAAGGCGCTCGGTGTGGCCCAACCGCATTCGGTGGCCACCGATGTGACATCGCGGCGCTCGGCGAGCAGCACCAGGGCGTGCTGCAGCCGCAGCTGGGTACGCCACTGCGGGAACGTCATCGCCAGCTCATCGCGGAACAGGCGGCTCAAGGTGCGTTGGCCCACGCCGATCCGATGGCCGATCTGCTGCAACGTCAACGGTTCGCGCAGGTGGTCGGCGATCAGCGCGCACGCTTTTTGCAGCCGGCCGTCGGCGGGGGTGGGAATCCACAGCGGCTCCACGGCGCTGGTCGCCTGCAACTGATCGTGCAGCACGGCCAGCATCCGGTGGTGCTCGCCGGTGTCGGTTGCGCCGGTGCGCGAGCAGGCGATGATGAGTTCGCGCATCAACGGGTTGACCGCCAGCACGGCCGGTGAGCTAGGTCCGCGACGATAGCGGCCGGGGTCCAGCGCGACGCCGTGAAATTGCGTGTGGCCGTGGAACTTGTGTTCGTGCCAGCACCCCGCCGGTATCCAGATGGCCCGATTCGCCGGCGTGATCCAGGTTCCCGCCGGTGTGGTGACCGACACCGCACCCGAGGACGGGTAGACGATCTGGTGCACGGGGTGGCGGTGCCGCTCGATCCGGGCTCCCGGCGGTAGCGCCTGCGACGATGTCGCCGGCCCGTGATGGCCGATTCCCGACATATCACGGCAGATTATCGGAAGTCCGCAGGCAGTGGATCACCTAGCGTCACCGCTATGGCGATGAATCTCCTGCACCGGCGCCGATGTAGCTCGGCGGGCTGGGAAAAGGCCGTCGCCGAGCAGCTGTTGCCGTGGGCGTTGGAAGGCGTCGAATTGGGCGCGCGCACTGTGGAAATCGGCCCCGGGTACGGGGCCACGCTTGGGGCGCTCCTCGACCGCGCCGCCTCGCTCACCGCGGTCGAGGTCGACGCCGCGATGGCCGACCGCCTGCAGCGGCGCTACGGCGAACGCGCCCGCGTCATCCACGGCGACGGCGCCGACACCGGGCTGCCCGCCGACCACTTCACGTCGGTGGTCTGTTTCACGATGCTGCACCACGTCCCCAGCACCGAGTCGCAGGACCGCCTGTTCGCCGAGGCGTTCCGGGTGCTGCAACCGGGCGGGGTCTTCGCCGGCAGCGACGGCGTCCCCTCGATGTCGTTCCGGCTGCTCCACCTCGCCGACACCTACAACCCGATCGCTCCGAAGGACCTGCCGGGGCGGCTCGAGGCCGCGGGATTCACCGAGATCCGCACCGGCGTCAGCGGCGCTCGGCAGCGGTGGCGGGCCACCAAACCGCTGGACCGGGCGAGGGGTTAGGCGTCCACCGTCTCGCGGGCTTGTTGGTGCCGGCGCTGCCGCTCCATGGTGGCGAAATAGAAGGCGAACCCGAACGTGAAGCTGGTGAAAAGGCTGGACACAAAGAACAGCCAAGGGTGCTTCAACCCGCGGCGGTAACCGTCCACGATGGTAAACAGCGGCAGCAGAATGACATTCGCGATCGTGTAATCCTGGCTGGCGGAGTCCGCGGCGGGATTGGTGAACATCAGCCTGATGTATTCGGCCCAGCTGCCGTGCTCGCCCCACAACGGATTGGTGGACCCGTGCGAGTACTGCTGGACGTAGGTGATGTTGAAGTACCAACCCAGGACTACCGAGCCGATGCCGATGACGTAGTACAGGCATTCCAACGGGGTGAACAGCGGCCCGCCGGCCGGCCGGGCGAACACTTTCGAGTTCGAGGCGACGATCCAGCCGATGACACCGAACCCGAGCACTGCATGCACAAGAAGCGAGACCATGGGCGCAGTCTCACCCCGAAGCCAAAGTTTTGTCAATACTGACAAAAGGTTGGGTGCGGTACCTTACTTGCATGGTCAGGCCGGCGCAGACGGTGCGTAGCGAGCGCACGCGGGAGGCGTTGGTCCAGGCGGCCATGGTCCGGTTCCTCGCCCAGGGCGTCGAGGAGACGTCGGCCGAGCAGATCGCGGAGGACGCCGGGGTGTCGCTGCGGACGTTCTACCGCCACTTCAAGTCCAAGCACGATCTGCTGTTTGCCGACTACACCGGGCTGAACTGGTTTCGTGCCGCACTGGACGCCCGGCCCGCCGACGAGGCGATCATCGATTCGGTGCAGTCGGCGATCTTCTCGTTCCCCTATGACGTTGAGGCCGTGACGAAAATCGCCACACTGCGGGGCGGCGAGCTCGACCCCGGCCGCATCGTGCGGCACATGCAGGAAGTCCAGGCCGACTTCGCGAGTGTCATCGAGACGCAGCTGCACCGGCGTAGCTGTACGGCCGGCGGGACGGTGGACGGGCGGTTGCGGGCGGCGGTGATCGCGCGCTGCATCGCGGCGGGCGTCTTCGGTGCGATGGAGTTCTGGATGCTGGGCGAGGATCGGTCGCTGGGCGAGCTGGCTCGGATGTGCCACGCGGCGCTGGAGTCGCTGCGCGCGGGCATCACCGACGCCTGGACCGCCGACGGCGGATAAGAGTTTCGTCATAATTGACAAAACTTCGGCGCCGTGTCAGCCTCCTCTCGTGGAGGGCAGGAACATGACACGGTATGACGCGATAGTTATCGGTGCGGGGCACAACGGCCTGGCGGCGGCGGTGCTGCTGCAGAAGGCGGGATTGCGGACGGTGTGCCTCGATTCCAAGCTCTACGCCGGCGGGATGGCGTCCACGGTGGAGCTTTTCGACGGGTATCGGTTCGAGATCGCCGGTTCGGTGCAGTTCCCCACCTCGAAGGTGGTGGTCGACGAGCTCGGCCTGGACACCCTGCCGACGATCGACCTCGAGGTGATGTCGGTCGCGGTGCGTGGCGTCGGGGATGATCCGCTGATCCAGTACAGCGACCCGATCAAGCTGTTCACCCACCTCAACGAGGTGCACGGCGCGGACGCCGTCAACGGCATGGCGGGCCTGATGGCCTGGAGCCAGGCACCGACACGGGCGCTGGGCCGGTTCGAGGCGGGCACGCAGCCCAAGACGTATGACGAGATGTATGCCTGTGCGACAAACGAATTCGAGCGCTCGGCGATCGATGACATGCTGTTCGGGTCGGTCACCGACGTGCTGGACCGCTATCTGCCCGACCGCGAGAAGCACGGTGCGCTGCGTGGCTCGATGACCGTGCTGGCCGTCAACACCCTTTATCGCGGGCCGGAAACCCCGGGCAGCGCCGCCGCACTGGCCTTCGGGTTGGGCGTCCCCGACGGCGACACCATGCAGATGAAGAAGCTGCGCGGTGGCATCGGGGCGCTCACCGCGCACCTGGGCGAACTGCTGGAAAGCCACGGCGGCGAAGTCCGGCTGCGGACCAAGGTGACCGAGATCGTGGTGACCGACGGGCGGGTGACCGGGGTGCGCACCGAGGGCGGCGAGGAGCTGACCGCCCCGATCGTCGTCTCCGGCATTGCGCCCGATTTCACCCTCAACGAGCTGATCGACCCCGCCCTGCTGCCCGGCGACATCCGGGAGCGGTACGCCAAGACCGACCACCGCGGCAGTTACCTGCAGATGCACTTCGCGCTCGAAGAAGCGCCGGAATTCGCGGCGCCCTACGAGGCGCTCAACGATCCGGCCATGCAGGCGTCGATCGGCCTGTTCTGCACGCCCGAGGAGGTCCAGCGACAGTGGGAGGACGCCCGGCGCGGGATCGTCCCGGCCGACCCGACCGTCGTGCTGCAGATCCCCACCCAGAACGACCCCGACCTGGCGCCCGCGGGTAAGCACGCGGCCTCGGCATTCGCCTTGTGGTTCCCGATCGAGGGCGGCGCCGACTACGGCGAGGCGAAGGTCGAAATGGGTCAGCGGGTGGTCGACAAAATCACCCGGTTGGCGCCGAACTTCGAGCGCAGCATCATCCGGCACACCACCTTCACCCCCAAGCACATGGGCGTGATGTTCGGCGCCCCCGGGGGCGACTACTGCCACGGACTGCTCAACCCCGACCAGATCGGGCCGAACCGGCCCGGCCCGAAGGGCTTTCGCGGCCAGCCGATACCGATCGAGGGGTTGTACCTGGGCAGCGCCGGCTGCCACGGCGGACCGGGCATCACGTTCATCCCCGGCTATAACGCGGCCCGACAGGCGCTCGCCGACCGCACGGCCTGACGCTCGCGCCGGCGCGCCCGGCGGCACGCCGGACCAAGCGGCCCACGACGACGCGGGCTAGGCTACCCACCGAACCTCGGCACACCGGTGTTCGGCGGATTCCTCCGATACGCAATCAGCTGCCGTTCTCCACGCCGAGCCGTCGGTGCTGAAGCACGGGAGGTAGCAGTGCGCATCGGCCCATTGGAGGTCTCCACGGTCGACGAGTGGGCGCCGGCAGCCGGCACATTGTTCTCGTGGCACCCGTCGCCCGCCGCGCGCGAGAGGGCCGTCGCGGCACCGGCGAGCGCCGTGCCGCCCAGCTACGTCCAGGCCCGCCACCTGCGGAGCCTGCGCGAACAGGCCGCCCGCGGCCTGGACCATTCGCGGCTGCTGATCGCCTCGGTCGAGGTGTCGGGCCGCTGCGACCTGCGGGCCATGACCTACGTCATCAACGCGCACCTGCGCAGGCACGAGACCTACCGCAGCTGGTTCGAGTACCGCGACCCCGATCACATCGTGCGGCACACCCTCGACGACCCGGCGGACATCGAGTTCGTCCCCACCGAACACGGCGAGCTGACCAGCGCGCGGCTGCGGGAGCACATCGTGTCCACCCCCGATTCGCTGCAGTGGGATTGCTTCAGCTTCGGGGTGATTCAGCGCCCGGACCGCTTCACCTTCTACGCCAGCATCGACCACCTGCACGCCGACGGCCAGTTCGTCGGGATGGGACTCCTGGAGTTCCAGACCATGTACGCCGAGCTGACCGCGGGAAATCCGCCGGTCGAACTGCCGCCGGCCGGCAGCTATGCCGACTACTGCCTACGGCAGCGCGACTACACCGCGGCCCTGACCGTCGACTCGCCCGAGGTGCGCGCGTGGATCGACTTCGCCGCACTCAACGACGGGACGTTCCCGGCGTTCCCGCTTCCCCTCGGCGACCCGTCCGTGCCCAGCGCCGGTGACCTGCTGGGCATGACCCTGCTGGACGAGGAACAGACGCATCGATTCGAAACCGCCTGTGTGGCGGCCGGCGCCCGGTTCGTCGGCGGCATGTTCGCGTGCCTGGCTCTAGCGGTTCACGAGTTGACCGGAGCCGGAACGTATTTCGCCATCACCCCGAAAGATACCCGCAGCACCCAGGCCGACTTCACGACGCAGGGGTGGTTCACCGGGCAGATCCCGATCACCGTTCCCGTCGCCGGATCGTCGTTCAACGCCATGGCACGAAGCGCCCAGGCGTCCTTCGACTCCGGCGCGAACCTCGCGAGGGTCCCGTTCGAGCGGGTCGTGGAACTCAAGCCCTCGCTGCGCAGGCCCCCACCGTTGTTCTCACTGGTGAACTTCTTTGACGCGCAAGCCAATCCGCTGTCGATGATGACCAAGTTGTTCGAGGGCCTGACCGTCGGCGCGCACAGTGACGGCCGGGTCACCTACCCGCTCAGCACCATGGTGGGGCGGTTCGACGAAACGGCGGCGAGCGTGCTGTTTCCCGACCATCCGGAGGCTCGAAATAACGTCACCCGGTACCTGGGTGCCATAAAATCCGTCTGCGTCCGCATCGCCGACGGCGGGGCGGCGGAGCGTGCACGTAACGTCGCCGGCCGCGACCGGCAGGCGACGCACTGACGTTTGAAGCAGAATGCGGTTTTCAATGTCACTAGCGACGACTGGCCGGGACGACCCGGTGGGCGTCTTCCCCCGCCTCGGGCGCCTCGTCGCGCGCAGGCCGTGGCTGGTGATCGGCGTCTGGATCGCGCTTGCGGGCATCCTTGCGATGACCGCGCCTTCGCTGGAAGAGATCTCCCAGCAACACCCGGTCGCCATCCTGCCGACCGACGCGCCGGTGCTGGCCGCCACCCGCACCATGAACGCCGCTTTCGGCGAGGCCGGATTGCAGAGCATCGCCGTGGTGGTGCTCAGCGACGCCAAGGGCTTGACCGCGGCCGACGAAGGCACCTACCGCAAGCTCACCGAGGCCCTGCGCCGCGACACCCGAGACGTGGCGATGCTGCAGGATTTCCTGACCACGCCGCCGCTGCGTGAACTGATGACCAGCAAGGACCACCAGGCCTGGATGCTGCCCGTCGGCCTGCCCGGCGACCTGGGCTCCCCGCAATCCAAGCAGGCATACGCGCGGATGGCCGAGATCGTGCGGCAGACCGTGGCCGGGTCCACGCTGACGGCCAACCTGACCGGGCCCGCATCCACCGTCGCCGACCTGAACGTCACCGGCCAGCGCGACAGGACGCGGATCGAGCTCGCGATCATCGTGCTCTTGTTCGTCATCCTGCTCGTCATCTACCGCAACCCGGTCACGATGGTGCTGCCGCTGCTGACCATAGGCATGTCCGCGGTGGTGGCCCAGCGGTTGGTGGCCCTGGTCGGGCTGGCCGGCCTGGGCATCGCCAACCAGACCGTCATCTTCATGAGCGGGATGATGGTGGGCGCCGGGACGGATTACGCCGTCTTCCTGATCAGCCGCTACCACGACTACGTGCGCCAGGGCTTGGACTCCGACCGGGCGGTCGTCACGGCGTTGGCGTCCATCGGCAAGGTGATCGCCGCCTCGGCCGCCACCGTCGCGGTCACGTTCCTCGGAATGACCTTCACCCAGTTGGGAATTCTGCGGACCGTCGGGCCGGTGCTGGGCATCTCGGTGGCCGTCGTATTCTTCGCCGCCATCACCCTGCTCCCCGCGCTGCTGGTGCTTGCCGGGCGCCGCGGCTGGATCGCGCCGCGCGGCGATCTCAGCCGCAGCTTTTGGCGGCGGTCGGGCATCAACATCGTGCGGCGGCCCAAGGCTCACCTACTCGCCAGCGCGCTGGTGCTGGTGATCCTGGCCGGTTGCGCGGGGCTGGCCCGGTACAACTACGACGACCGCAAGGCACTGCCGGGCAACGTGGAAAGCTCGGTCGGCTACGCCGCGCTGGAAAAGCATTTCTCGACCAACCTGATCGTCCCCGAGTACTTGTTCATCTCCTCGCCGCAGGACCTGCGCACGGCGAAGGCCCTCGCCGACCTCGAGCAGATGGCGCAACGGGTCAGCCAGGTGCCGGGCGTCGCGATGGTCCGGGGCATCACCCGGCCCACCGGGCAATCGCTCGAGCAGGCCAAAACGTCATGGCAGGCCGGCGAAGTCGGCGACAAGCTGGACGCGGGTTCCAAGCAAATCGTCGACCACACCGGCGATCTCGACCGGCTGGCGGGTGGCGCCAACCTGATGGCGGGCCGGCTCGGCGACGTGCGGACCCAGGTCAATCAGGCCGTGTCCGCGGTCGGCGGCATGGTCGACGCCCTGGCGGCCCTGCAGAACATCTTCGGCGGGAACCGGGCGCTGGCCGAGCTCGATGGCGCCGAACGGCTGGTCAACGGCATGCGTTCGCTCGGCGATGCCATCGGCGCCAACGCCAACTTCGTTGCCGACAACTCTGATTGGGCCAATCCGGTGCTGGGGGCGCTGGACAACAGCCCCATGTGCAGCGCCGAGCCCGCCTGCGTCAACGCGCGCGACGAATTACAGCGGCTGGTGACGGCGCGCGACGACGGAACCCTGGGCAAGATTTCGGAGCTGGCCCGCCAGTTGCGGGCGACGCAGGCCGTGCAGACCCTCGCGGCAACGGTTTCCGGGTTGCGCCGGGCATTGTCCGCGGTCATCGGCGCGATGGGCTCGCTGGGGATGGGCAGCCCGGGCGGCATGCGGGCGAAGGTCACCTTCCTGCAGCAGGGCACCAACACGCTCGCGGACGGCAGCCGCCAATTGGCCGACGGTGTGCAGCAATTGGTCGACCAGGTCAAGAAGATGGGCTTCGGAATGGGAGAGGCGTCCGCGTTCCTGCTGTCCATGAAGAACGAGGCGACGACACCGGCGATGGCCGGCTTCTACATTCCGGCGCAGGCCTTGTCGTATGCCACCGGTGAGGGTGGCAAGCCCGGGGCGTTGCCGGGCGGAGTGCAGGGCCTGCTCGGGGGAATGACCACCGACCAGCTGAAAAGGCTTGCCGGCGCGTTCGTTTCGCCCGACGGCCATGCGATGCGGTACTTGATCCAGATCAACCTCGATCCGTTCAGCACCGCGGCGATGGACCAGGTGGACGCGATCAGGGCCGCCGCGCAGGGCGCCCAGCCGAATACCACGCTGGCCGACGCCAAGGTATCGGTGGTGGGGTTGCCCGTCGTGCTCAAGGAGACGCGCGACTACTACGATCACGATCTGCGATTCATCATCGCGATGACCATTTGCGTGGTGCTGCTGATCCTGGTCGCCTTGTTGCGCGCGGTCGTTGCGCCGCTGTATCTGATCGGGACGGTGATCGTCTCGTACATGTCGGCCCTGGGCATCGGCGTCATCGTCTTCCAACTGATCTTGGGCCAGGAATTGCATTGGAGCGTACCGGGTTTGACGTTCGTCATCCTGGTGGCGGTCGGGGCCGACTACAACATGCTGCTCATCTCCCGGCTGCGGGAGGAATCCGCGTCGGGAATGCGCTCGGGTGTCATCCGAACCGTGTCCTCGACGGGCGGGGTGATCACTGCCGCGGGCCTGATCATGGCCGCGTCGATGTACGGCCTGGTGTTCGCCAGCCTGTCCACCGTGGTCCAGGGCGGTTTCGTGCTGGGCACGGGTCTGCTGCTGGATACGTTCTTGCTGCGGACGGTGACGGTGCCCGCGATCGCCGTCCTGGTCGGGCGGGCGAACTGGTGGCGGCCATCGCTGCGGGCGGGCGTGGGTCGATGGGCGCTGCGGCGGCAGCCGGTCAAACGCAAGCCGCTGCTGCCCGACGAAGCGAAGCCACCGGCATGGACGGCCGAGCAGCTGGTCGGCTTTTCGCCGCACGACGGGCTCAGGCTCTAGCCGGCACTACTTCTTGGCTTTGACCACCGCGCGGACGAGCTTCGGCAGCAGACCCTTGCCGCCCCTGCCGAGCCCGGGCCCCGGGGCGACGATTCGGGCCAGGTTGGCCACCGCGAACGAGTTGGTGGCCAGGTTGATTCCGGCGTTCGCACCGCGGACCGGCCAGGAGACGGCGGAGATGATCGTCGGGATGTGGGCGAGGCCGTTGATCATCTGGACGGGATCGTGCGCGGGGCCCGGGTCGTAGGCCCTGTCGATCAACGGCCGCAGCGCCGCGTCGATCGGGCCGACCGCCTCCGGGGGCATGCCCGCCCCATCGACCAGCGCCCGGGCCAGCGGCAGCTCGGAGTTACGGATGAAATACGTCGTCGACGTGGCGCCCAGGCTGTTGGTCGTCCTCTTGACGTCCCACGGCGCGACGCGGGACGGGTCGGAGAACGCCGTGGCGGTGTGGCCGTAATATCCGCCGGCCGCAACGGCATTGAGGTCGGCAAGCAGATTGCCGGGGTGGTTGGGCGGGTCGGAGAACGGGTCGTACTGGCCGACGATGTTGATCGTGTCGTACTGGCTTTCCACCGGAGCCGGGACCGTGTAGTCGATGATCGGCACGTGCGTCCCCGGCCCGAACGCCTGAGAGAGCAGGTTGTTGGGGTTGCCGGCCTTGATGAACGTGAGCCGGTCCGCCGGCGGTGCGCTCGGATCGTGCGCCAGGCGCGCCTGCTCGCGGTCGAGCGCCAGCGAGCCCTGGGACAGGCCGGCCACCGAAATGGGACCTTCGGTGTTGCGGATCGCGGCGTCGAGGTTGTTCGCCCCGGTGTTCACGGAACTGTTGACGGTCGGCGAATTCAGCCCGGTGACCGGCCAGAAGCTGCCGGGATAGGGCACGACGCGCCGGACGGCGGCGGGACTGTAATAGTTCTCATCGATCTGCGGCTGCATCGCCGGATTGAAGTGATACAGCGACCTGAGCGGGCCATACGGAGAGGGTTCCGTGCCGGGCACTATCAGAGCGGTGTCGGCGGCGGCGACACCGTCATCGAAAACCGTTGTGCACGTCAGCATTCCCACGGCGACGGCCCCGGCGAGCAGTTTGTTCACGAACTCTCCTCGGGCCTGTCGGTCGAGCTATAGCAGGGATGCTACCCCGCGCCGGCGCCGGTCAGCCCGAGGACGAGCATGAAGCAACCGCCGGCCGCGACCAAGACGGCGACGTCGCGGTGACCGCGGGATCGCAGCCAGGTTTGCAGCGCGGCCATGAAGGCTCGCGTCTTTTGCGGCGCGGCCAGGTAACCGATCAGGGGGATCTCGGCCACGGTGAACGCCACCAGGTTGAAGGCCAGCAGGGCCTGAACCTGGGCGACCGGGGCGGCATGCGAGGCCAGGATGGCCGCCATCGAGCCCATGTAGTTCGCCGACGGCAACGACGCGCCCATCCCGCTGACCGCTGCCACGCTGAGGGAGTCGCCGCGCAAAAACACGCGTGCGCGGTCGGCCAGCCGCTGCCGGCTGCTCGGCGCCGCCCGATCCAGCAGGACAACGCCTCCGCCGCCGCCGGCCACCGCGTCGGCGGGGCGAGCGAGGCTGCGCAGTGACCAACTCGTGAACAACACGAGCGCGATCAGCAAAGCGACCACTCCGGAAGCGATCTGGACCTCCGCGACGCTCAGGTGGCCCACGACCGGCGCGGCCCGCAGGACGAAGAGCACCACGAGACCCGCGCCGACCCCCAAGGCGAATCCCCCGCACAAGAACACCAGCAGCTGCAAGAGCGGGCGCCGCCTGCTGAGCAGGAGGATCACCAAGCCGAGCCGTATCGGTTCGAAGATCACCGAGCCGGCCAACACCAGCACGGTGATCCACATGCTGGGCAACCGTACCGGACGCGGCCCGGGTCCGTCCGGAAACCCGCCCGGCCAACACCGTCCGCCGCTGGACGCCCGTGGAGACGGCGAATTTCGGTGCCTTGCGTTCAGGCGGGCGTAATTCAGGCGTAACGCCCGGCGGGGTTTCACAGCGCGGCTCTCAGCCCAAGCGGTTATGCTGAGGTTTCCCGCAGCTGCACTTGCGGCTGGAGAAATCCTGGGGGCGGCCGGACCTGCCGGTTCGGTGCCCGCCGTTATTTGGTGTCCACCAAAGGGTTTCGTGGCGGAGCGTGACCACGTTCAGTCGCGGCCAGCAGCGGGCGCGCTGGCAGCTCGGCTCCGTGGCGTCAGCGCGGACGGTAGGCTGCCGGAAGCATCGCTTGGTGTGCCGCTCAGCTTGGGCTATGCCGAGCCGAATAGCGCGGAGGTGCAGGGTTTTCAGTGTTTGGCATAACGACACTCCGGGACTGGACACCGCAAGCAAGCCCCGTCGTCTGCTGGCATGCTTCCCCCGCAGCGAAGGCGAAAGCCGCAGAAGCGCCGGTCAGCCCGGTGCCGCCCAGCTACCAGCAAACCCAACATCTTCGGCGCTACCGCGATCACGCCGCGCGGGGCCTGGACATGTCGCGGTTGATGATCTTCACCTGGGACGTCCCGGGCCGCTGTGACATCCGCGCGATGAATTACGCGATCAACGCGCACATCCGTCGACACGATACGTACCACAGCTGGTTCGAATACCGCGATGCGCACGATATCGTGCGGCACACGATCGCCGACCCGGCCGACATCGAACTCGTCCCGATGGAGCATGGGCGACTGACGCCGGAGGAGTTGCGCGAGCACATCTCCACCCCGCATCCGCTGCAGTGGGACTGCTTCTTCTTCGGGGTGGTGCAGGGCGACGGTCACTTCACCTTCTACGCGAGCATCGCCCACCTGTGCGTCGACCCGATGATCGTCGGCGTCCTGTTCACGGAGATCCACCTGATGTACGCGGCTCTGGTCGGCGGCGACGCACCCGTCGACCTCCCGGATGCCGGACGGTACGGCGATTACTGCGTCCGGCAGCGGGAGGAGATGGACGCGTTGACGGCCGACTCCCCCGAGGTGCGCGCGTGGATGGATTTCGCCGCCGGCAACGGTGGAACGCTGCCGTACTTTCCGCTGCCCCTCGGCGACCTCGCGGTGCCCTACGCCGGAAAGCTCGTGACCGAGACGCTGCTGGACGAGCGGCAGACGGAGCGGTTCGAGCGGGCCTGCGTCGCCGCGGGCGCTCGGTTCAGCGGCGGGGTGTTCGGTTGCGCCGGCCTCACGCACCGTCACTTGACCGGCGCTGACTCGTTTTCCGTGGTGACCACCACCGATACGCGCAGGACGCCGACGGAATTGATGACGACGGGCTGGTTCACCGGTTTAGTTCCGGTCACCGTCGGCGTCGGCGCAGGTCTTTTCGAGGACGCGGCGTGCTCCGCGCAAACGTCCTTCGACTCGGGCATCGAATTGGCGATCGTGCCGTTCGACCGGGTGCTGGAGCTGGCGCCCCCGGAGGCCGGGCTGGGCAGGCCACGGCCCGGCAACTTCGTGATGTCTTTCCTGGACGCGAGCATCGCCCCGCTGTCGTCGGTTGCCAACTCCGACTTGAACTTTCGAATCTACGATGAGGGCAGGGTCTCCCACCAGGTCTCCCTGTGGGTGATTCGCCTCCAGCACGAGACCAAGGTGACGGTGCTGTTCCCCGACAACCTGGTCGCCCGCGAATCGGTGGTCCGCTACATCGACGCGATGAAGTCGGCTTACGTCCGGGTCGCGGACGGCAGGCGCAGCCAGCCGTTTGCGCACGCGCGCACGCCGCTATCCGCGCTGACTTAGCAACTCGTCCAGGAGCGCGGTGAACTCTTCCGGCCGCGCCGGTGTGAAGGCGGGCCTGGGCCGAATCCCCGGCACGTCCAACGTGATCAATGTCGATTTGAATGGTCTGCCAACGTCCAGCGGCAGCCAGCGGCGGAAGTCGGAGCTGCCCCAGATCCGGAATCGTTGCGTGAACAGCCCCAGCCCCTCAGCCTTGTATCCCCGGACGGTGTCCAGCGCGATGACTTTCGAGGTGCCGGAAGGAAAGTGGTAGCGGCGCAACGTGATCGCCGCACGGTCCAGCTGGACCAGGCCGTCGTCGTAGGACTGGCCGCTCATGCCCGTGAACTTCGCAGCTGGTGGCCCCGCGCGGTCAGGCAGTGCCCGTCGTCCAATCGCCACTGCCAGCCATGCAGGTTGCAGGTCAACGTGTTGCCCTCGACCACACCGAATTTCGACAGGTCGGCCTTCAGGTGCGGGCAGCGGCGCTGGATTTCCCAGCCGTCCAGCGTGACCGACGACGAATCGTCGTGCGTCTCGGCGAACCACCCGTCGGCGTAGGCGATCCGTTCGTCGGTCAGGCATTTGAAGAACGTGTACAGGTATTCGTTGTAGCCGCCGACGCGCCACGCCCGGAAGCGGGTGGACAAGAAGATGGTGTTGACCCAGTCCGGTTCCCGGTCGCGCAGCACGGTGCGGACCAGCTCCGGCGCGATGGCAAACCCGTAGCGGAACTTCTCGTCGGGAACGGGTTCGCGCACCGCACGTTTCGGGAAGTCGAGGACGACGGTCTCCGGCCCGATCACCAGTTCGACGGGATAGCCGATCCCGTCGCAGATCTCGTCGCTCTGCGACATGATCGGCTCGAACAGTGCGCGTAGCTGCTCGAGTAGTGGCTCTCCGGCGGCGGGGGCCCAGCTCGCCCGCTCCGCGGCCACGACGGGCGCCATCCGCTGGGCGTAGTCGGCGATGTAGCGCTGTTTCTCGGTGGTGAAGATCGCCTCGAGTTCGTCGTCGGGCAGCGGGTGGCGCAGCGAGTTCAAGGCGGCACCGGCGAAGTCCGCGGTGGAGCCGGGGATCATCAGCAGGCCACCGTCGTGGCCGTGGCTGCGCATCTGATCCAGGAACACCATCTGGTCCGGAAAGATGTTGGCCGCATCGCCGTGGTCGTCGTTGAGTTGACGCAGCTCGGGGTCCAGGAAGCAGGGCGGCCCCGCCGACGGGATGACCCACGTCGCGCCCACCTGGGCGATGTACTGGCGGGCCCGGTCCATCTGCCGCTGCCGCTTCTGGACACCGAACGACTCCTTGGCGCGGGCCGGCATGTCGTAGACCATCGGGTACCAGATCGCGCCGGAGTACTGCAGCATGTGCACGTCGATGCGCCCGAACGCCGATCCCAGCAAGTCCAGGTCGACCGGCCGGGCGTCGTTCATGTTGAAAGCCGTTGTCTCGCCGTCGGAAACCACCAGAGCGGAATCACCGAGCGGGCCGTCGGCCGGCGCCCGCAGGGCGATGATCATGACGTCGAGGTCGCCCTTCGGGCCGCCGACCCGGTGCTTGACCGAGTTGGTGGTCTCGAAGAACCGGTGAAAACCCAGCTCTTGCAGCGCGTTTCGCAGGTCGGGGACCGGGAAGTCGGGCAGCAACACCACCGCGTCCTTGTTGACGTGCTCGGCCAGATTCTTGGGGTCGAAGTGGTCCTTGTGCAGGTGCGAGACATACAGGTAATCGCAGTCGCCCAGCCTGTCCCAGTCCAGCCCGCTGTTGTCGGGGAACGGGAACCACGACGCGAAGTACGCGGGATTGACCCAGGGGTCGCAGAGGATGCGGCCCGCGGGCGTCTCGATCAGAAATCCGGCGTGACCTACGCTGGTGACCTGCACAAACACCTTCCTGGGTCCATGGCGGCCCCATGGCCGGGTAACGGTTTTCCAGCCCCCGAGCTTAGCGCGAGGTGGCATCGTCGGCCTGCCACGGCCGTGGGTGGAAGTCGATGCGTTCCGGATCCGGCTCGACTCCGTCGCGCGAAGATTCCGCGCCCCGGCCCCGGGTCGGGAAAACTCCAGCCCGGCGACCGGCGCTCCGTTCGCCGGCAAAGTCGCCGGTGCCGGCGTCGACGACCGTGACGAACTCCGTGCCGGCGGCTTCGGGGCCGATCCCGACGGTGACGCCCCCGGTTTCGTCGACCCAGACGGCGTGCTCCGCACCACCGGCGGCAAACCTGCGGCCGAGCGCGGGCATCGGAACGGGCCATGCCGCGCAGGTCAACGGGCCGCCTCTTCTCGGCACTTCGGGTGACTCACAGCCGGGAGCACTAGGCTGATCAGCTGTGGAACCGGTATACGGGACTGTCATTCAGCTTGCCCGCTTGACTTGGCGATTACAGGGTCTCAAGATCACCGTCGCGGGCGTCGAAAACCTGCCCAAGAGCGGCGGCGCTGTCATCGCCATCAACCACACCGGCTACCTCGACTTCACTTTCGCGGGTCTGCCCGCCTACCAGCAGGGTTTTGGCCGCAAGGTGCGGTTCATGGCCAAGCAGGAAGTGTTCGACCACAAGATCACCGGGCCGATCATGCGCAGCCTGCGGCACATCTCGGTGAACCGGCAGGACGGTGCCGCCTCCTACGAGGAGGCGGTCAGAAATCTCAAGGACGGTGAGCTGGTCGGCGTCTATCCGGAGGCCACCATCAGCCGCAGCTTCGAGATCAAGGAATTCAAGTCGGGGGCGGCCCGGATGGCGGTCGAGGCGGGGGTGCCGATCGTTCCGGTGATCGTCTGGGGCGCGCAGCGCATCTGGACCAAGGGCCACCCCAAGAAGTTGCTGCGCCCGAAGGTGCCGATCATCGTGCTCGTCGGTGAGCCGATCGCACCGACTCTGGGCGTCGAGGAATTGAAGGGGCTGTTGCACTCGCGGATGCAGCACCTGCTGGAGCGGGCCCAGGAAATGTACGGGCCGCATCCGGCCGGTGAGTTCTGGGTGCCGCGCCGATTGGGCGGCAGCGCCCCCTCGCTGGCCGAAGCCGCCCGGATGGACGCCGAGGAGGCGGCCGCCCGCGCGGCGCGCCGGGCTCGTCCCGCGGGAGCGCCGGAGTAGCGATCGATGGTGGAGCCCGTCTTCCGCACGCTCGAGATCCTGGCTCGGCTGGTGGTCGTCGCCACCGACACCCGGATCTCTTACGGAGGCGAGGAACACATCCCCGACACCGGTGGCGCCGTGATCGCGATCAACCACACCAGCTACGTCGACTTCCTGCCCGCCGCGCTGGCCGTGCATCGCCGGGGTCGCCGGCTCAGGTTCATGATCAAGGCCGAGATGCAGCAGGTGAAGATCGTCAACTTCCTGATCAAGCACACCCGGACCATCCCGGTGGACCGGGGAGCGGGGGCGGGCGCCTACGCGGTGGCCGTGCAGCGGCTTCGCGAGGGCGAGCTGGTCGGGGTCTACCCGGAGGCCACCATCAGCCGCAGTTTCGAGCTCAAGGAATTCAAGTCGGGCGCCGCCCGGATGGCGATCGAAGCGGACGTCCCGATCATCCCGCTGATCGTCTGGGGTGCGCACCGGATCTGGACCAAGGACCACCCGCGCAACGTGGGCCGCGCCAAGGTGCCGGTTAATGTGCAGGTGGGCGTGCCGGTGCGGGTGGCCGAAGACATCGCGCGGACCGACGCCGCGCTGCGCGAGTCGATGACCGCACTGCTACACCACGTCCAAGAGGATTACCCGCACGAACCCGGGGCGTATTGGACGCCGCGCCGGCTGGGCGGCGGGGCGCCGACCATGGCGGAGGCGGCCCGGATGGAGGCGGACGAGGCCGCGGCACGGGCCGCGGGCCGCAGTGGACGGCCGTCGCGGTAGGCGAAGGAGAAGACATGCCCGAGGGGTTTTACCGGTTGTGCGAGTGGATCGTGCCGCCGATGGTCGCGATGCAGGGAACCAAGTTCACGTATCGCGGCCTGGACAACATCCCCGAGCGGGGCGGCGCCCTGCTGGCCCAGAACCACACCAGCTACCTCGACTGGCTGCCGACGCTCCTCGCCGTGCGCGAACGGCGCCGGCGCGCCTACTTCATGATCAAGGCGGAGATGGCCGACGTGAAGGCGGTCAACTACGTGATCAACCACGCTCGGCTGATCCCGGTGGACCGCAGGAGCGGGCACGACGCGCTCGAGGTGGCGGTACAACGCCTGCGGGAGGGCGAGCTCATCGGGATGCACCCCGAAGCCACGATCAGTCGCAGCTTCGAGCTTCGCGAGTTCAAGACCGGCGCGGCCCGGATGGCGCTGGACGCCCGGGTGCCGATCGTGCCGATCATCGTCTGGGGTGCGCATCGGATTTGGCCCAAGGATCATCCGAAGAAGGTGTGGCGCAACAAGGTTCCGATCACGGTCGCCGCGGGGCGGCCGCTGCCGCCGAAGGGCACGCCCGAGCAGCTCAACGCGGTGCTGCGCGGGGCGCTGAACGAGTTGCTGTACCGGGTGCAGGAGAACTACCCGCATCCCGAAGGCGAGTTCTGGGTGCCGCGACGGCTCGGCGGCGCCGCGCCCACCCAGGAGGATTCGCGGGCGATCCGCCTGTCGGAGTTGCAGGCGCGGATGCAGAAGTACGGCACCGACGGTGTGACCCGACCGGGACAGAACCAGAGCGGCGTCCATTGATCAGACTGGCGAGCTGCGAAGGCGGACCGTCCCGATGACCTTGCCGGCGCTCATAGCCTGCGACGTCGACGGCACCCTGTTCGACGACAACGAGGCCATCACCCCGCGCACCCGCGATGCCGTGCGCGCGGCCGTCGCCGCCGGCGCGACGTTCGTCGTCGCGACCGGCCGCCCGCCGCGGTGGATACGGCCCGTCGTCGACGCGCTCGGCTTCGCGCCGATCGCGGTGTGCGCCAACGGTGCCGTCATCTACGACCCTTCGGCCGACCGGGTGATGTCGACGCGCACGCTGCCCGTCGACACCCTGGCGGAGCTGGCGGAGCTGGCGACGCGCGTCATCCCGGGCGCGGGCCTGGCCGTCGAGCGCATCGGCGAGCGCGCGCACGACACGGCGACCCCCCAGTTCATCAGCTCGCCCGGCTACGAGCACGCCTGGCTGAACCCGGACAACACCGAGGTGTCGATCGAAGACCTGCTCAGCGCGCCGGCGATCAAGCTGCTGATCCGCCGCAGCGGGGCCCGCAGTGCCGACATGGCGGCCGAACTGGCCAAGCATGTCGGCCTCGAGGGCGACATCACCTACTCCACCAACAACGGCCTCGTGGAGATCGTGCCGCTGGGCACCAGCAAGGCCACCGGTGTGGACGAAATCGCCAGGCCCCTGCAGATCACCAGCGGGGAGGTGGTGGCGTTCGGCGACATGCCCAACGACCTGCCGATGCTGCGCTGGGCCGGTCATGGGGTGGCGATGGGCAACGCTCACCCCGACGTGCTCGCCGCGGCGGACGAGGTCACCGCCGCCAACAACGACGACGGGGTGGGCCGGGTGCTGGAACGCTGGTGGCTCTGACGCGGCTGGTCGGCTAGGTCGCGGACGGGTGCGCGGGCAGCGAGAAATGCTCGGGTGCGACGGTCGGACCACTCGGCGATTGCGTCGCGAGCGGAGTCGTGATCCCCTCCGCGACCTCGGTGACGTTTCCGGTGAGCCGCTCGTAGTTCAGCGTGCCGTGTTGGAAGTTCTGCGTGATCTGTAGCGGCTCTTGGATTTCCGCGCTGGTCGGCAAGCCGAGCGGACCGCGTTCGTAGCTCAGCGAGGCCCAGGCATCGTAGATCGCGCCCGTGACGGGCTGGGCGCCGGTTTCGGGCGACCAGTACATCGCACCCCGGGCGAACGTCACGTACCGCGCGTCACCCTCCGCGCTGTCTTCCGGGGACGTCGGCGCGCCCAGCACGCTGTTCATGCCACCGATCGCCTGCCAGTGGTCATAGATCGTGCCGCCCTGCAGCGCCTTGATCAATTCCTCCGGGGGGTCGTTGAAATGCGAAGCGACGTCGCGCACTTCGTCCATGAGCGCATAGGCGGCGTTGCCCGGGCAATCGGTGTTGCCGACGTCGCGGTGGGTGAAGATGGTCGGCAGCGTCGCGACCGAACCGGCCGCGAAGGTGGTGTAGTGGCTGCCCGCCGACTCCAATGCCACCGTGCCCTTGGGGTCGACGCCGTCCAGGCCCAGCCGCCAGCCGAGCAGCCGGCCCAAGGTGCGCAGCTGGATCGGGGTCGGAGGTACGTCGTCGAAATTGCCGATCATCGCCACACCCCAGGTGTTGCGGTTGAACCCGCCGGTGTGGAAGGCCTCGACCGCTTTGGTGAGCCCGCCGGCACTGCCCTCGAAGACCTGGCCGTACTTGTCGACCAGGGCGTTGTAGGCGATGTCGCACCAGCCCAGGGTCTTGCTGTGATAGGTGTAGATGGCTTTGACGATCCCGGCCGATTCCAGCGGCGAATAGTCGTTGCTGCCCGCGGTGTGGTGCACGACGGCGGCGCGAATCCCATTGTCGTACTGCGGGCTACCGCATCGCAGCGACTCATCGGCGCCCCACTCCGCCCGGCTGATGATGGCGGGCGCCTGGCCGGGCATCAAGACGCCCGACGGCGGCGTCCATTGTTTCTTCGGCGGCGCTTGCGGCGGGGAGATGAGGATGGCGGAGATGTTCTGCCCGAAGGGTTGTTCCCGCGACGCCGGCTTGTAGCCGAGGCCGGTGTCGGTGGCGGGCGTGGGCGGTCCCTGGGTCACCGGCGCATCGATCGGACGGGTGACCGCGATCTGGACGGTCGTGGTGGTGCCGACGAACACCGGGTCGGTGCCCCGGGGTCCCTCGAGTGACCCGGCCGCCGTGGCCCCGTCGGGCGCCGCGGTCTCGTACTCGGTCTGATACCAGGGCCCCCACGAACCGTCCGGGTGTTTCGCCCGCACCCGGGTCGACGTGCCGGCCAGGTCGCCGGTGAGCGCGACGAGTGAAAACGGGGTCGCCTGGCTGATGTCGCGAACTGTCACGCCGCCGCCCAGTCCGATCAGAGGCTGTTCGGCCAGCTGGGTGTCGTGGGCGGGTGGCGGGCCGGCGGTGCCGCGATCGCGCGTTGCGTCCGCCACCCAGGAGACGATGACGACAGTCGCCGCGATGGCGGTGAGCAGCGTCGTCGGCCCGCGGCTAGGAGACACCAGGTGATGTTACTTGTGTTTCTAATGTTAATGATGAGACGACACGAATTGGGCGGCGGGAATCTGGACAAAATCGACGGCACCGCAGAAAACATTCTGCGGTGCCGTCTGGTTGAAGGGTTCCCGCGCTCGGCGGGGGCGCGGCCAGCACTCCGGGCCTGGCCAGCCCAGGCCTGGGCACGCCGGGCCTGGGGA